>DASWCA010000133.1:0-19932 GCA_036390355.1 Acidobacteriaceae bacterium | reverse complement strand
GCTGGTCAAAGTGCTTCTGGCGCCGCGGGACAGCGAGTTGGCGAGCCTGTCCGACGGCCACATTGTGTCGTGCGACATCCATGCGAGCGGGAAAAAGGTTGCGGAGCTGTTCGACAAGTACAACCTGCGCGCTCTGCCGGTTGTGGACGAGACGAAGAAGCTCGCAGGCGTGATCTACGCGGAACAAGTGATTGCGCAGTTGCGGACGAAGAGCTGAACATGATCGGCGAACACTCCTCCAGTTGGTCCAGTTGGAATGCAGCACAGGGGCGGGTATCCGAAAGCTCTCCGGACACGCGGCCGCTGAAGATCCTTTATGCCGCCGGCCTGTCGCCGAACGATTCGGCGCTGTACCGCCTTTGGGCGCTGGAGCGGCTCGGCCATGCGATCGTGCCGCTGAATGCGTTCGAGTACGCGCCCGGCAATGCGCTGCTGGAAAAGATCGCCATGCGGCTGGCAGCAGGGCCTTCGGTCAACCGGCTGAATCGCGATCTGCTCAATATGGCGGAGCGTGAGAAGCCCGACCTGGTGTGGACCGACAAGCTTCTGGCGATGCAGCCGGAGACACTCAAGAAGCTGCGCGCCATGGGCATTGCCACGGTGAGCTACATGATCGACAACCCGTTCGGCACGCGCAGCGACCCGGGCTGGCGGCTGTACATGAAAGATATTCCGTACTACGACCTGCACGTCGTGCAGCGGGACGCGAATATCGCCGATTACAAGGCACGCGGCGCGCGCGACGTGATCAAGATCCAGACAGCGTATGAACCGACGATCCACTATCCGCCGCCCGCGGGATGGAGTGATGCCGATCGCGATCGCGAAGTCTCGTTCATCGGCACGCCCTACGATCGGCGCGGTGAATTTCTGACGCGGCTGTGGAAGGAGTTCGATTTGCCGGTGACCGTGTCCGGCGGCCTGGTGTGGAAGCAGCACCTCTCTCCGGAGGCCGTGACGGCGATGTATCGCGGAAGCGGAGAGCTTTTCCGCGATGCATACCGCGAGGGGATATGGAAATCCAAGATCAACCTGAGTTTTCTTACCCACTCCAACAAGGACGAGTTTGCGCATAAGAGTTTTGAGATTGCGGCGTGCGAGGGCTTCCTTCTGGCGGAACGCTCGGAGGGTCACATGAAGCGCTTCGTCGAGGACGAGGAGGCAGTGTTCTTCTCGACCATTGACGAATGCGTGGAGAAGATTCGTCGCTACCTTCCGGATGAAGCAGCAAGGAGCCGGATTGCGGCTGCGGGACGCGCACGGGCCGAGCGCAGCGGATACCACAACGACCGGCAGGTAGGCCTGATCGTCGAACGGGTGCGTGGAATTATTCCACAGATCAAGAAGGTGGAGGAGTGATTCGCCGTCTCGAATGAGAGCAGTTGAATGTCGAAGACAAGTGGGGAGATTTGTCTGTGCGCTCGCGGCCAGGCCGTCTGAGCATCTGAATATCAATTGACACGTTGAAGGCTCATAAATTGATGGGTTGCCGGCGGGTTTTATGGCCGTTGACGGGTTATGGTTGCAAGAGGGATTTGCGGAAGCGCGATGGACAGAATCGATCTGGGTACGACCGGAAGAACGACGACACGCCTCGGCTACGGGTGCTCCAGCCTGATGGGCGCGATGGGCCGCAAGCAATCCGTCGCGCTGCTCGAGGCCGCATTCGACGCCGGTATCCGTCATTTCGACGTCGCCCCGATGTATGGCTTTGGCCAGGCGGAGAGTTGCGTCGGAGAATTTCTCGCCCGGCATTGCGCCGATGTAACGGTCACGACGAAGTACGGCATTCCCCCGGCGAAGAATCAGGGCTTGATCGGAGTGGCCCGCATGCTGGCCCGTCCCGTGGTGAAGGCTCTTCCGGGCCTGAAGCGCGGGCTGTCGAACGTCGCGGGCAAGGCGACGCAGCCAGCGGAGAAGGCAAGCTTCACGGCGGCTCAGGCGAAGCAGTCCCTGGAGCGCAGCCTGGCAGAGTTGCGGACGGATCGCATCGACGTGTGGCTGCTGCACGAGGTGACTGCGGAGGATCTGCGCGATGACGGACTGCTGCGTCTTCTGGAGGATTCCGTCGCGGCTGGAACGATCGGGACCTTCGGCGTCGGGAGCGGGCGCGAGAAACTCAGCGCACTGCTTGCGGCGCGTCCGGACTATTGCAGGACCGTGCAGTTTGAGTGGTCGGTATTGGACCCGCCGGTTGTCGCAGCGAAGAGTTTTCGCATTCATCATCGCGCCCTCACGGACCACTTCCGCGAACTGCATGCGGGCTTCGTTCAAAACAAGATCAGGTCGGCACGATGGTCAGAAAAAGTGGGCGCCGATCTGTGCGACCGTGAGGTGCTGGCGTCGCTGATGCTGAAGGCCGCGCTGGTGGAGAATCCCCAGAGCGTCATTCTCTTCTCATCGAAGAGCGTCGCGCATATGTGGGTGAACGTCGCGGCGGCAGAAGATGCGCTGCTGGAAGCCCCGGCGCACCGGCTGTATGCGCTGGTTCAGGAAGAGATCGCGACGCAGGATCAACCGAGAGTAAGGGCCGCCGGATGAAATTCTGGAAGGAATGGCGGGTTCGCATCTTCCTGTTCCTGGCTGTGCTGGGACCGGGATTCATCACGGCGAATGTGGACAACGATTCCGGCGGAATCCTCACGTATTCGCAGGCCGGGGCTCAGTTCGGCTACACCTTGTTGTGGACGATGATCCCGATCACGCTGGCGCTGATCGTGGTGCAGGAGATGTGTGCCCGCATGGGCGTGGTCACGGGCAAGGGACTCAGCGATCTGATCCGCGAAGAGTTCGGGCTGCGCATGACCTTCGTGATGATGCTGCTGCTGGTGATCGTGAACTACGGCAATGTGGTCGCGGAGTTCTCCGGCATTGCGGGCTCGATGCAACTCTTCCACGTAAGCAAATACTTGAGCGTGCCGATCTGCGCCATGGTCGTCTGGGTTCTCGTGGTCAAGGGCGACTACAAGATCGTTGAGAAGGTTTTCTTGTTCGCCAGCGTGCTCTACATCGCCTACATCGTGGCCGGCGTTCTCAGTCAACCGAACTGGCACGAGGCGTTGCGCGCAACGGTGACGCTGCCGCCGCGTTCGGTGTGGAGCGACAAGAGCTATGTGTATCTGACGATCGGCGTCATCGGAACGACAATCGCGCCGTGGATGCAGTTCTATCTACAGTCGACGATTGTGGAGAAGGGAATCACCATACGGCAGTACAAAGCGTCGCGCCTGGACGTGATTGTGGGTTGCGTCTTCACCGATCTGGTTGCATGGTTCATCATCGTGGCCTGCGCGGCAACGCTCTACGTGCACGGAATGCGCGATATCGCCGTTCCGTCGGACGCGGCCGGAGCGATGAAGCCGCTGGCTGGAGACTTTGCCTTCATCCTCTTTGCAGCGGGCTTGTTCAATGCGTCGGTGTTCGCCGCGTCGATCCTTCCGCTATCGACTGCATATACAGTGTGCGAAGGAATGGGCTTCGAGAGCGGCCTGGACAAGGGTTTCAAAGAGGCGCCGTTCTTCTACTGGTTCTATACGCTGCTGATCGCGCTGGGTGCGGCCGTTGTGCTGATTCCCAGCTTCCCGCTGGTGAAAATCGTGATCCTGTCGCAGGTGCTGAACGGCGTGCTTCTGCCCGTCATCATGATCTTCATGCTGAAGCTGATCAACAAGCACGATTTGATGGGCGAGCACACCAATTCGCGATGGTTCAACGTCGTTGCATGGACCACAGCCGCGATCGTGACCGGGCTATCGCTGGTCATGATGTGGAATCAACTCAGCGGAGGCTAGAGCGTTTTCCCTTTTGCTATAGAGAAATTATCGTCAAATGATTGTCGAGCTTGCTCAGGCGACCGCGTCCAAGCGCTGAAAGCGCGCCATATACCGGCCTAGGCCGAAGGCCTAGGTACGCGTCTATAGAGAGAAATATCGCCGTATGATTGTCGAGCTTTGCTCAGGCGGCCGCGCCCAAGCGCTGAAAGCGCGCCATATACCAGCCTAGGCCGAAGGCCTAGGTACGCATCCCGACGAAAACCTGAGGGCTGAAGGCCCGACACAAGCGACCGCAAACCGCCAGGGACGAGCCCATGTTTCCCGCCGAATATGTCTGGGCTAACCGGCGAGATACATTACACATCAGTGAAAACCTTCTACAGCAGCTTGCCCTGCGCGAGCTCGTGGATGAGGCCGAAGTCGGCGGCCAGAAAATCGAAACTTGGCAGAGCAGTCAGCGTGGACCAGCGAAGATCGTTGAAGATGCGGTTGTCGATCTCGCCGGCATACTCCCTCACGGCAAAAAACTGAAGGTCGATGGTTCCGCCATTGCGATATTTATGGCGTATCTGCGCGATCCGTGGGCCGATGACGGCAGCGATGCCGAGCTCCTCGTCGAGTTCGCGGGTGAGCGCCTGCTCGGCGGTCTCGCCGGCCTCGATCTTGCCGCCCGGGAACTCCCACTTCAGGCTCATTGGTTGGTCTTCCCGGCGCTGACAGACGAGGACTTCCGTGCCGCCATTCTCGCCGTCGGCCTGGCGCAGAATCAGAGCCGCGACCACCAGCCGCACAGGCTTGCTGTTCGCATTGCTGTGGCCGTCCAGTCTGCGGATTCGCTCTTTCACTCGAGCCCTATCTCTCCCAACGATGTGGCTTCAGCGTCGATGAGGATTTTCGATCTCTCAAGATTAGACGGCAAGGCATCTGCTTTGGACCCCAAATGGAACTTCGAAGCTACTGCCGTCTGGCGGTGCCGGGGACGCCCATCCCGTTGAGCTTCGCGCGAGCCTGGGCGGCTTCAGGCGAGTTTGGAAATCGCTGGATCAGTCCGCGCATCTCGGCGACGCCGGCGTCGCGGTCCTTGAGAGCAAACAGCGCCATGCCCTTGTGCAGGCGCGCAACCGGGACCTTGGGATTCGCGGGGAACTGTGTGATCACGTGGTCATAGTCCTTGACTGCGGCCGCAAATTTTCCGGCGGTGTAATCGATCTGGCCAAGGTAGTAGTACGCGTTGCCCGACAGAGGATCGTCGGGGTAGTTGTGGATGACGTCGCCAAACTCCGTTGTCGCGAGCGGGTACTTCGCAGCCATGAAGTCGCTAAGGGCCGTCTTGTAGAGATCGGCGACGGGCGGCGCAGTCGACTCGGGGGCTGAGGGCTGGTTCCGCGGTGGTCCCTGGTGCGTGGGAAATGGAATGTAGGACGACGGTTTGCCTCCGGCGTCTGCCATTGGGCCAGGCTGCGCGGGCTGTTGGTCTGAACCCGAAGGAGCGTTTGCCGGTGCCGTGCCGGGCGTGCTTGGATTCGAGTTGGCCGGGTTGAGATTCTGCAGGGCAGCGTTGATGGACTGCTGCTGGCTCTGAACGGATTGCAGCGCCTTCTCCAGCGCGTTCATGCGGGTCTTGACCTCGTCCAGAGAGTCGTTGACGGACTGCACCTGGCCGGAGACCTGGTCGAGCTTGCCGCCCGCCGCTTCCTGCTGGCTGTGCATCTGTTGCTGCAGCGTCTGGATGGCGGACGACATCTTGTTGACTGAGTCGGCGCTCTGCTGCACCAGGTCCTTGAGCACGCCCATGCGCTCGTCATTCGATTGCTGGAGCCGGGCGACGGAGTCCTGTAGCTCGCGGACCTGGGTCTGGAGCTGGACCATATCCTTGTTGACGGCGAAGGCAGGAGTCGCGGCGAGAGTGAGAGCAAGAAGAGCGCAGGCGAATCGGGTCTGTTTGATGACGCGGAGTTCGATCATAAATTTCGTACCTCAGGGGTAAATTGGCCCGGTGGGAACGAATACCCGGCATCCGCTCCAATTGATAATCGGTCCGGGTGCCCAAGAGCTTTCGCCTTGGGTCTCCCGGACCTCATCCAGCATTCAGCGACGCCGGCCGCGGGAGCCCGGCGATCCGTTTAGCGGTCGAGCGAGAATTGGCCTCGCCGGTTCTGCTGCCAGCACTCCTCAGTCTCCTCGGTGCAGAACTGCTTCTCCTTGCCAAAGCTGACGACACGAATACGGTTCCCGGCAACCCCGGCGTTTACCAGCGCGGTCTTGGCGGTGTTGGCGCGATTCTCTCCAAGGGCCAGGTTATATTCCGCGGAGCCACGGTCGTCGCAGTAGCCCCCGATGACGATTTTAATCTCAGGATGGGCGACCAGGTAAGAGGCGGCTTTGGAAACGGCGGCCTGACCATCGGGGCGAAGCGCGTAGCTGTCGTAGTCGAAGAAGACATCGGGGACGTTCTGATGGAACACAGCGTCGGTCCCCATGTCGGCGTTCCCGGATTCTGCGGGAACAGCGGGTGCGACTGCCACCCGGACGGTCACGCGGACGTTGGCTTCGGTCGTGCCTCCATCACCCTTGGCCACCAGGTGGAAGTTGGTGGAATTGGACGGCGAGACGGTCTGCGTGCCGTTGATGGCAACCGTACCGATGCCATCGATCGTCACCGAAGTGGCGTCAGTGGTGCGCCAATTGAGCACCACCGACTGGCCAAGGTCGATGGCGAGCGGATCGGCCGTGAGGTTGGCGGTAGGCGCTGGTGTCGGCGTCGCGGTAGGCCCAAGGCTCGATGGATTGACTGCGTTCGACTTTTTGTGGCACCCGGTGATCGCGGCCAGGGCTACTGCCATGAGTAGGGCGGCGCGAACCGATCCGGTGCGAAATAATTGCGGTTGAAAACTTCGTCTTGCGGTCATCGCTTTCTCCTGCGCTGCCAACGCTGTGTTCATGAACTTCATCGTTACTGAGAGATCATCCGCGCCACATAAGGATGGCGCGGGTCCGGGAAATCTTACTTCCAACTCCAGTTCGGCATATCGGCGCCGGGGCCGGTGAGCGGACGCCTCTGAGTGCCGTCCGCAAGCATGGTCCAGATCCTCATGTGTTCAGCCCGTCCATCCGAGGAGTTGGCGTAGACGATGTGACGGCCATCGGGCGACCAGGAGGGGAAGTCGCAGCGTCCTCCGTCGTGAGTCAGTTGGATCCATTTCTTGGTGGAGACTTCCATCACATAAATGTCCTGCCCGCCGGGAGCGCCAGGACCATACTTGCGATCCCAGGCGAAGGCGATGACCTGTCCGTTGGGCGACCAGGAAGGCGAGGTGGCGTAGCCGCTGTCGGACATCTGCTGCACGCCGGAGCCATCGGTGTTCATGGTGTAGAGCTGAGGCAGGCCGGTGCGGCCGCTGATCCAGCCAATCTGAGCGCCGCTGCGCGGATTGTAGGCAGGTGATACGTCGGGGCCGCGGAAACTGGTGATGCGCCGCGCCAGATTGCCGCTGGCATCGGAGATCCAGATTTCGGGGTCTCCGGTGCGCGAGGAGGAGTACGCAAGCTCGTGTCCGTCCGGCGACCACGCGGGCGAGATATTGGTTCCGCCGACCTCGGGGAAGTTGACCAGGCGGCCGAGAAGCAGCGAATACATGCGTATCTGGAAGCCGTTCCGTCCAAGCGAGGCAAACGCGAGCCGGCTGTTATCCGGAGAGACGCGCGGCGAGATCGAGATGGTGCCGAGATGCGTGATCTGGTGCTGGTTCGCACCGTCGTAATCCATCACCCAGATCTCTTTGTTCCCGCCGGCGAGTTTGGTGTAGTAGATCTTGGTCTCGGCGATTCCGGCGGTTCCGCCGCCGAGGCGCAGGATGATCTCGTCGGCGAAACGATGGGCGATCTGGCGGGCTGAGTCGTCGGTAGGCTCTTCGCTGTACTGCTTGGCGAGCACCTGCGGATACTGGACGTTCTTGGCGTCGAAGAGAAATCCGTTGGCGACCAGCCTGCCGCCAACCACTCCCAGCGAACCGAATGCGAGGAACGCAGCATTGGCAGGCGCGTTGGAGTAGTTCGAAAGCTGTACGTCCGAGGGCGCTCCCGGTGAGCCCGGCGGCATCAGGCTCTTCGATACGATGTCGAAGATTCCCGCGGTTGCGAGGTCGGCGTAAAGCGTGGTGTCGAATGTCTTCTTGAAGGCAGCAGTGTCAGGCGCGGCAGCGAGCGGCTTGAAGTCGGCGACCGCGATGCGAATCGAGCTTGCGCCGGTGTTCGTCCCGGTAAAGATGTTGTCCTGGGCGCTGGCTGACGCAACGAGCAGGATCAGAACCACGACAGACATGACGACGGAAACGATGATGGACCGGGATGGAGGGGGAGGCAGGCGGGATTTATCGGTCTTGCGATCCATGCTCTCTATGGTAGACGGTTGCGGGGAATGATTGGTTGTAGTGGACATCAAGGATGTGGGGGAGGATCAAAGTAGTACGTGACGTTGATGTGGTTCCCTGTGTAGGCATCAGGGAGCGGGCCGAAGGTGTCGATGTGGCGAACCGCGTTCAGGGCGGTCTGATCGAGGGTTGCGTCGCCACTTCTCTGCGCAATCTGGACGTTCGTGGGAGTTCCGTCGCGCTCGACCTGGAAGGTGATGTAGACGCGATGTCCGGAGGCCTGTGGATCGAGCATTCCGGTGTACCACTGCTGCGCGACTTTCTGGGTGATCTGCTGGACGTAATAGGCAAAGCGGGAGCCGAAACCTGAGTCGGGAGTGCCGACGCTGATGGTGCCTGCGCGCGTCTCGGTGCTGCTCATCGCCATGCGGACGCCTGTCGCTTCGCCGGTTGGCGCTTTATTCAGTTCTGGCTTCGCCGGCTGCGGATGGAGCGGCGGCGGAGGCGCGGTCTTGTCGGCGATCTTCGCCGGCTTGGCGGGTTTGATTGGAATCGGAATTGCATCGGGCTTGGGCACTTCGACCGTCTTCGGAGTGGGCGCGACGGGCGCGGGACTTGGCGTCTCGGTGGCCAGAACGTTGTCCGGGTTCATCGGCTGCTTGGGTGGCAGCGGAATGTCGTTGACCATGGTGGCCTGAATCGCGCCCGCGGTCGAGCTTGAGTCTCCCCAATTCTGCCCGGTGTGAGAGAACCACGCCCAACCGGCGAGCAATGCGGCGAATGCGGCGTGCAGTGCGAACGAGCTTGCGATTCCGCCGCCAAACTGGTCGTTCATCCTGGCGACGCCGGAGCCGCGGGTTGTGATCTCGGTTGCCATTTAGCGATTACTTTGCCGCTTCGTTCGGATTGGACTCGAGCGGCTGCGTCACGATGCTGATATTCGTTATGCCTGCGCGCTTGACTGCGTCCATCACCGAAGCGAAAGCGCCGAATGGAACGCGCTCGTCGGCGCGAACGTAGATGGTGCGGCTCGCCGGATTGCCTTTGCCGGAATTGCGAAGGACGGCAGTCAGATTGGTCAGGTTGATCGGCGTGTCCGCTCCGTTGTTCTGGCTCCCGGCCTGGAGGAAGACGTTCTGGTTCTTGTCAATCGTCACAACCGTGCGTTGCTCGGTAAGCTGCGTGACCGATTTGGTGTGCGGCACAGCGACGTTGATTCCCGATTGCAAGACCGGCGCGGTGAGCATGAAGATGATCAGAAGCACGAGCACCACGTCGACCAGCGGCGTGATGTTGATCTCGGCCAGAGCGGTCTGGGTGCGAATCTGGCCACCGGAGCGGGTGGAGAAGGCCATGGCTAGAAACTCCTCCGGCGCGGTTGCGCGGCGACCTCTTCGGGCGGTTGCGGCGGCGGCGCGAGCATTGCGGCGTTCTCGATGGCGTTGAGCAGCTCGCGGCCGAAGTCGTCCATGCGCGCGCCGAATTCGCGGAGCTGTGCAGTGAGCTGGTTGTAGCCGATGACCGCGGGTATCGCGACGGCGAGGCCTGCGGCGGCGGTGATGAGCGCTTCCGAGATGCCCGGCGCGACGGAGCGCAACGTTGCGGCTCCCGCGGTGCCGAGTCCGTGGAAGGCGTCGATGATTCCCATGACTGTGCCGAACAGGCCGATGAATGGCGTGATCGCGGCGATGGTTGCGAGCCACGTCATGCGCGACTCCATGTTAGTGAGAGCTTCGGACGACGCGGTCTGCGCTGCGCGTTCGAGTGCCTGAGGGTTGCGCGGCATTCCGCGGCCGCCGCTCTGGCGCTGATATTCGTCATTGATCTCGGTGAAGACGGAGACCAGCGGGCTGGGCTGAAACTGGTCCGCGACGGCGGCGATTTCGGAGAGGCGGCCGGATTTGCGGAAGACTCGCAGGAAGCCGGCGCTCTTTTTGCGTGCGCGGCTGAACGATCGCCATTTGGAGAACATGATGGCCCACGAAAAAACGCTCGCGATGAGCAGGATGACGAGAACGCCGAAGGCGACAGGGCCGGAGTTCCGGACCATCTCAACGAGCGCGCTGCCCGGCGAGCCGACCGGCACGGAGGGCGCGGCGGAGTCATCCTGGAAGAAGAACATGGCAAGAGCTAGCGGGGAGGCCAGACTGGTCAAAATCATTCTCTTTATTGTAAGGCGTTGCGGCGATGTTGTTGGAGAAGGGAATCGAGGGAGGTTCGAGGTTCGAGGTACGAGGTTCGAGGTTGGGGCAGGTATGAGCGGCTACAGCCTGGATGGCGGCGAGGATGGGCGAGAAGGTTGGATCGGTGGCCCACTCATTATCCGTGGCACCGACACCGTCCGACCAGCCGGGTGCCCCAAGTCTGATCACACCACCAAGTCGGGTGCCCCATGTCTTGCTTCTGAGACATGGGTTGCTGGTTGTTGGTTGATGGTTGTTGGAGACGGCTTGTATATCGGTGAGGATGAGAGCTGGTGCGGATGTGACTGTCGGCTCCTCTCGTTGAGCAAGGTGATGGAGGATCGAGAGGAGAGGAATTAGATGGGTTGCCGGTTTCTCTGGGGCCGTTGACCGTTCTTCGTTGCCGATTGTTCGTTGTTCGTTGTCCGTTGTTGGTTGTGCGGGTTCCTCAGGTAGATGCGTTTCGACTGGTGCGGGAGTCTCGGTGGGCGGTAACCCCAGGGTCGACGATGAAACTGTCGAACCTGGGGCACCCGTGGTGACGGGAATTTCGGCGGGTGTGGCGGGGTCGTCGATCTCGCAGGTTCGGCCGGGCGGGGCGATGTCCGGGCTGGCGTCGGGGATGGAGACCCACGGCTCCTTGTAGACGTCGCGGACGATCTGGGTGGGGCGGCGCACGATGCGCAATCCGCGGGCGTTGGCGGCAGCGAGCTGGAGACCGTAGAAGAGCGAGTTGGCCTCCTTCGGTGTAATACAGCCGGTGGCGAGCGCGTTGATGACGCAGGAGATGGCTAACTGGGCCGACTCGCGGTCCTCGACGGCGGGAAGCTGGAGGAAGCGTGGGTGCGGGATCTGCGCGGACTGGAAGTGGACTTTGTTGCGGTAGAGTTCGTGGCTGTTGTGCAGGCGGCTGTGGAAGTAGCAGAACACCGAGTTCGAGAGGGCCGCGCCGCGGCATTGGAGTCCGTTGGTCTTGATGTGACGGCAGAGATAGACTTGCATTTGATGCTCCTTTTCCGTGGCACCCCCCCGGGGGGTGGTAGGCTTAAGTGATTGCGGTAGAGCGAGTTGCGATTTTAGACTCCTGTAAATATTTGATTCCAGGATAGTTATAGTCAAATATTAGGAGGCAAAGCAGTTAGCTCCATTTTGGCGCGTTTTCTGCCAAAACAGCCATGAGCGAGACAAGTCAATTGGAATCCATTGTGCGCCCCCCACGGGTGTTTTCGGATGAGAGGACAGGGCCAGGCACGAGGCCGCGCTCCTGTTGCTCTACTTTATAAGTATATCGGGTGTGTCAAGCATTTGCGGGCGGTGTCGGTGGACCCACTCATCGCGATGAAGCCGCGATGAATGGGGCACGCGGGCTTGGCACGGGGGCTTGGGTGGTGGGTTGAAAAGGGCTGGTCGGTCGGTGTCGGTAGCACCCGCATTGGTGATGATGGTCAGACATGGGGCACCCGGCACCCTCGAACCGCGAACCTTGAACCTCGAACCTCGCCGCCGCGTTTGCTATTCTCGCGGTACACGAATTGTGTGGGGCGACGATGCTGCTGGAATTACGGGCGGAGAATTATGCGGTGATCGACCAGGCGGTGGCCAGCTTTGGGCCGGGGTTGAACCTGCTTACCGGGGAGACGGGCGCGGGCAAGTCGATCCTGATCGATGCGCTCGCGCTGTTGCTTGGCGGCAAGGCTTCCAGCGACGTGGTCCGGCATGGGGCGGAGAAGGCTGTGCTGGGGTGCGTGTTTGAGTCGACGGCGGGGGCGGCGGCGATTCTGGATGCGAACGGGATCGATGCGGGGGCGTTTTCCGACGACATTCTGCTGCGGCGGGAGATTGCGTCGGGCGGGAAGGGGCGCGTCTTCATCAACAACCAGCCGGCGACGGTGGCGGTGCTGCGGGAACTGGCGCCGGAGCTGGGGCTGATCCATACGCAGGGGGAGACGCTGGGGTCGTTCGACCAGGCGCAGCAGAGGACGCTGCTGGATCGCTTTGGCGGCATTTCGACCGACGACGTGGCCGCTGCGTTTGCGGCGTGGGGAGCGACGACGGAGCGGCTGGAGGAGTTGCGGGCGTCCGAGCAGGACAGGCTGCGCATGGCCGATCTGTGGCGCTTTCAGGCCCGTGAGATTGCGCAGGCCGGGCTTGTGGCAGAGGACGAAGACGCGCAGTTGGAGGCGGAGAAGCGCGTACTCGCCAATTCCGAGAAGCTGTATACGGCGGCCATGAGCGCACACGACCTGCTGTATGAGTCGGAGGGCGCGACGGAGACGACGCTGACGGCGGCGCTGAAGCATGTGGAAGAGCTGGCGCGGTACGATCCGCGGTTCGCAGAGCCTGCGCAGCAATTGGCTGCGGCGAAGGCGGCTGTGGAGGATGTGAGCGCCGAGGTCCGGGATTTTGCGGAGAAGGTGCATGCATCGCCGGAGCGGCTGGAAGAGATTGAAGACCGGCTGGCGGCGCTGGACCGGTTGAAGCGCAAGTATGGCGAGACACTCGGCGAGGTGATTCGGTTTGGGGAAGATGCGGCGCGGAGGCTGGCCGAGGTGGAGAATCGCGACCAACTGCTCGCCGAGCTAGAGGTGCAGCAGGAGCACGATGCGGCGGCGTACCGGGCGGCTGCGACGGAGCTGACCGCGCTGAGGACGACGGCCGCGGCGCGGCTGGAGAAGCTGGCGACGGCGGAGATCAACGATCTGGCGATGTCGGTGCGGTTCAAGGTACAGGTCACGGCGGGGCAGGAGGTTGGCGGCTGGACGGCGCATGGCTGGGACCGCATCGACTACCTGATTGCAACCAATGCGGGCGAGCCGTTGAAGCCGCTGGACCAGATTGCTTCGGGCGGCGAGATGTCGCGGGTGATGCTGGCGCTGAAGGTGACTGTGGAGGAGAGTTTTGCGGCAGGGGCTGAAGGCCGCGGAAAAAAGAAGGCGTCGTCATCCATGCCGCGGGCGCTGCCGACGCCGCGAATGCTGGTGTTTGATGAGATCGATATCGGCATTGGGGGGCGCGCGGCGGAGGCGGTTGGGCGCAAGTTGAAGACGCTGTCGAAGCGGCAGCAGGTGGTGTGCATTACGCATCTGCCGCAGATTGCGGCGTTTGCGGACCAGCATTTCGTGATTGAGAAGGCGGACAAGGATGGGCGAACACGGACGAGCATTCGGCGGATGGAGGAGGGGGAGCGGGCGAGGGAGGTTGCGCGGATGCTGAGTGGCGCGAAGTTGACGGAGACGAGCCTGGAGCATGCCCGGAATTTGCTGGAGTCGAGCCGCTAGGAGCGGGGTGTAAACCCACTCATCGCGATGAGGCTGCGATGAATGGGGCACCCGGTGTTTGGTGGGACGAAAGCGTCCGTGCCAAAAAACGCAGACAGCGAGTAGAATGCTTGGCAAATCCGGACGATCGGAATTGAACCACTTCGAGGAGGATCGATGCCAAACACACCCACCAAATGCGGTCATATGGCTTGTACGTGTATGGCCCCTGCGGGCAAGAAATTTTGTTCCCAACATTGCGAGGATGCGAAGGGTATGACCACGCTGACCTGCCATTGCGGTCATCATGGATGCGATGACAAGGCGTAATGTTTGTGCGGGTTGACGGCGGCGGGCGCGGTCGTATTCGGATGCTTCGAATCACGCCGGTTGAAGCCTTCCGCCGTCTCCAAAACCGTGTGTCCCCGCCAGGACCGGAGCCACTTGCGCCGTCTGTGTGACGCGAGAACATAGGCATCCGCGGGGGTACCCTCATGGGTGTCGCGGGGCCGTAATACGCGGTATACTGAATAGCGTGACTACAATCACCCTTGACCGCTCTGACGTCGCCCAAGGCGACTCCCCGACTTCCACCAAACGCGTCCTGCTTTTGAAGCCACGGGGCTTCTGCGCGGGGGTGGTGCGTGCCATCGATATTGTACAGATCGCGCTGGAGACGTTTGGCGCTCCGATTTACGTGCGCAAGGAGATTGTGCACAACAGTTATGTAGTGACCGACCTGGCGAAGAAGGGTGCGATCTTCGTCAATGAACTGGACGAGGTGCCGGAAGGAGCGCGGGTAATCTATTCTGCGCATGGGGTTTCACCGGCGGTTCGGCAGAGGGCGAAGGAGCGTGGATTGAAGGTGATCGACGCGACTTGTCCGCTGGTCACGAAGGTGCATCTGGAGGCGATCAAGTTCTCCAAGCAGGGCTATTCCCTTGTGCTGGTTGGACATCGCGACCACGAAGAGGTGGAGGGCACGCAGGGCGAGGCTCCGGATGTGACCCAGGTGGTTTCGACGGTGCAGGAAGTCGCCGCGCTGGTGGTTCCCGATCCGGACAAGGTGGCCTATCTGACGCAGACGACCTTGTCGCTGGATGAGGCGGGGACGATGATCAAGGCGCTGAAGCAGAAGTTCCCAAATATTGCGGGACCTGCGGCGCAGGATATTTGTTACGCGACGGAGAATCGCCAGGTTGCGGTGAAGAATGTCGCGCATGGCGCCGATCTGGTGCTGGTGGTTGGGTCGAAGAACAGCTCGAACTCGAATCGTCTGGTGGAAGTCTCGAAGAACCTGGATACGAACTCTTACCTTATCGACTCGGCGGACGCGATTCAGGCGGAGTGGCTTGAGGGGGTAAATACGGTCGCCGTGACTGCGGGCGCGTCGGCGCCCGAGGTGTTGGTCCAGCATGTCGTTGATTATCTGCAGCAGATGGGGTACGGATCAGTCGACGAAGTTGAGGTGATGCCAGAGAACGTTCGTTTTGGCCTTCCTCCTGAGATCGTTCAGGCAATCGCGTCGGCCCCGCCGCCACAGCGGTAGAGCGCAATCTACGCAAGCCGTTTTCTACAGAAGCTTGCGAGTTGCAATTTCCAGATCGGCTCGGGCGTAGTTTTTGTTGAGCAGCCCGGCGATCCAGAGAGTTTGGAATAGATGAGCACATTGCCAAGGAATCCGACGGCGGCGCCTGCAATGCCCGCGCAGCCGCGCTATGGCCGCATGGACGTCGGCCTGAGCGAAGTTTCGGATGGTATTTCGCGGGCGACGGACTGGTTGCTGGGCCTGCAGCACCCCGATGGCTACTGGTGTGGCGAGTTGGAAGCCGATTCGATGCTGGAATCGGACTACATCTTTATGCACACGCTGCTGGGCACGGGCGATCGCGGCAAGATGGAGCGCGCGGTCAACGAAATTCTGCGGCATCAGAATGAAGACGGCGGGTGGAGCATCTATCCGAATGGGCCGTCGAATATTTCGCTGGGTGTGAAGGCTTATTTTGCGCTGAAGTTGATGGGCTGGAAGGCCGATCATCCGGTGCTGGTTAAGGCGCGTGAGTGGATTCTGGCGAACGGCGGCGTGACCGAGTGCAACACATTTACGAAGATTTATCTGTGCGCGCTGGGGCAGTACGACTACAACGCCGTTCCCGCGGTGCCGCCGGAGATCGTACTTTTTCCGAACTGGTTCTACTTCAATATTTATGAGATTTCGGCGTGGTCGCGCGCGATTCTGGTGCCGCTGTCGATTATTTACGCGAAGAAGCCGTTCAAAAAGCTTGCGCCGGAACAGTGCATTGATGAGTTGTTTGTGGGTGGACGCGAGAATGCGAATCTCTATCTGAGATGGGAGAAGAAGCACCGGATCGGATGGCGCAACTTTTTTCTCGCGGTGGACCGGATTACGCATTGGTTCGAGCGGATTCATATTCGTCCGCTGCGCACGATGGCCTTGAAGAAGGCGGAGAAGTGGCTGCTGGCGCGGTTTGAGATGTCGGACGGACTGGGCGCGATCTATCCGGCCATGCTGAATGCGATCGTGGCGCTGGCGTGTTTGGGATACACGCAGGACGACCCGCAGTTTATCCGCGCGATGGACGAATTTGAGAAGCTGGGCATCGATAATCCGGAGGGTGAGCCGGGGTATCCGACTCCGACGTTCCGGATGCAGCCATGTATGTCTCCGGTGTGGGATACGGCGCAGGCTGTGTACGTGCTGGGCGAGGCGGGCGTGCCTAAGGATGATCCGAGACTGCTGAAGGCGGCGGACTGGATGCTGTCCAAGGAGGTACGGCAAAAGGGCGACTGGGCCGTGAGCGTGAAGGATGTTGCGCCGGGCGGTTGGTATTTCGAGTTCAATAATGAGTTCTATCCGGACGTCGACGATTCGGCGCAGGTGCTGCTGGCGCTGAACCAGGTGGCGAATCCGCGGGAGCGCTATCAGCACGAGGTGTCGCAGCGCGCGCTGGATTGGATCTTTGCGATGCAGTGCAGGAATGGCGGATGGGCGAGCTTCGACCGCGACAACACCAAGATGATCTTCCAGTACATTCCGTTCGCCGACCATAACGCGATGCTCGATCCGCCGACGGTGGATATTACGGGGCGGATTCTGGAGATGCTGGCGAACTACGGCTTCACGCGGCGCGACAAGCGGGTGGAGCGCGCGATCCAGTTTGTGCTGAAAGAGCAGGAGCCGGACGGAAGCTGGTTTGGGCGCTGGGGCGTCAATTATTTGTACGGGACGTTTCTGGTTCTGCGCGGACTGGAGGCCATGGGCGTGTGGAGTCATGAGCCGGCAGTTGTGAGCGCGGCCGAGTGGATTCGCATGGTGCAGAACGCGGATGGCGGATGGGGCGAGACGTGCGGCAGCTATGACGATCCGCTGGAGAAGGGGATTGGGCCGAGTACGCCTTCGCAGACTGCGTGGGCGGTTCTGGGGCTGCTGGCGGCGGGAGATACCAGGTCGGATTCAGTTGCGAAGGGGATCCGGTGGCTGGTGTCGAAGCAGACGCTGAGCGGGACGTGGGACGAGTCCGCCGAGGGACGGAAGGGCGAAGCGATTTATACCGGGACTGGATTTCCCCGGGTGTTTTACCTGGCGTATCACCTGTATCGCGATTATTTTCCGCTGCTGGCTTTGACGACGTATAAGCGGATGATGGAACGGGAGGCGGCCGCATGAAGAATCTATTTGACGCCGCGAGAGTGCAGGAGGTGACGGGCCGTATCGCCCAACTGACGCCGGACTCCACGCGGCGGTGGGGCAAGATGAATGTCTCTCAGATGCTTGCACATTGCTCTGTTGGGATCGAGACGGCTACGGGGGTACAAAAACCGCCGCGGGTGCTGGTGGGTCGAATCCTGGGGCCGGTCATCAAACCCTTTGCGTTCCGAAACGACGATCCGATGAGGAAGAACTCGCCAACCGCTCCGATTTTTATTATTGAAGACGATCGCGAGTTTGGGGCGGAGCAGGCTAAGTTGAGCGGTTTGGTTGAACGCTTTGGTGCCGCAGGCCCGGCCTGTTGCACCGATCATTCGCACGCCTTCTTTGGACGGCTGCAGCCGGATGAGTGGGCGATTTTGATGTACAAGCATGTGGACCATCATTTGCGGCAGTTTGGGGTTTAGAGGAGAGACGGCATGGCAGTTCCCGTATCGCAGGCGTGGACGGTAGCGACGTATGTGTTGAAGCAGAAGATGCTGGGGCGCAAGAAGTATCCCCTGGTGCTGATGCTGGAGCCGCTGTTTCGCTGCAACCTGGCGTGTGCCGGATGCGGCAAGATTCAGTATCCCGCGCACATTCTGAAGGCGGAGCTTACGCCTGAGGAGTGCTTCAAGGCGGCGGAAGAGTGCGGCACGCCGATGGTCGCCATTCCAGGCGGCGAGCCTCTGCTGCATCCTCGCATGCCTGAAATCGTTGCCGGTTTAGTTGCGCGGAAGAAGTACGTGTACATGTGCACCAACGCGCTTCTGCTGAAGGAGAAGCTGCACCTGTTTACGCCGAGCAAGTATCTTTCGTTTTCGGTGCATGTCGACGGACAGCGCGAGCATCATGACTTTTCCGTCTGCCGTGAGGGTGGATACGACATTGCGATGGAGGGCGTAAAGGCGGCGGTTGCGGCGGGTTTCCGCGTGACGACGAATACGACGCTGTTCGACGGGGCCGATCCAAATAGCGTGCGCGCGCACTTCGATGAGCTGATGGAAGTCGGCGTCGAGAGCATGATGGTTTCGCCGGGTTATACGTACGACAAGGCGCCGGACCAGAAGCACTTCCTGGGGAGGGCGCGATCGAAGAAGCTGTTCCGGTCGATCCTGTCGAACCGGAAGAAGACGTGGAAGTTCAATGCGTCGCCGATGTTCATGGAATTTTTGATGGGCAAGAAGCACCTGACCTGCACTCCGTGGGGCATGCCGACATTCTCGATCTTCGGCTGGCAGAAGCCTTGCTACCTGCTGCAGGATGGCTACGCCGACACGTTCCAGGAGTTGATGGAGACGGTGGAGTGGCAGAACTACGGGACGGAGTCAGGCAATCCGAAGTGCGCGAATTGCATGGTGCATTCGGGGTATGAGGCGAGCGGCGTCAACTATACGTTCGGCTCGATCAAGGGCCTTCTGGAGACGGCGAAGGCGATCTTCTTTGACACCTACGCGGATGATGGCGCGATGAAGCTTTTGAACGAGTGGAAGCCCGCGCACCCGGCACCGCTGGTTCAGATTGCGGAGCCGGCTGCGGGCCAGACGAGCGATACGCTGCAAGAGATCTCAGGAGATTAATGATGTCGACGCAAATGCAGGAAGCAGCGAAACTGGATCAGCTCTCGCACGAGAGTCCGGATGAGATTGAGATTGCGGCAGGACGCGAGCGCGAACAGCTTGAGGGCTGGGTGCCGGAGTTGGCGAGCGACACTGAAGTGCGTGAGGCGCTGGAGAAGGCGTTCGACTATCGCGGCGATATCACCGTCACGCGGAAAGATGGCAGCCAGGTGCAGGGATATCTCTACGATCGCCGCACGGGGACTACACTGGCGGATTCGCTGGTTCGCATTATGCCGAACGATGGGTCGGGCAGGGTCAGCATTGCCTACTCGGATATTGCGGGCCTTGCGTTTACGGGGCGCGATACGGCCGCGGGTAAGACCTTTGACGCCTGGGTAAAGAAGTACTGGGAGAAGAAGGCCGCGGGCGAAAAGAATATCCAGATTGAACCGGAGAAGCTGGACTAAGGTTCGCCTGATTTGCGCCAGGCACGATCCATCATGAAAGTCTTTCTTACGGGTTCAACCGGGTTTGTCGGCAGCCATGTGGCGCGGGCCTATGCTGCCGAGGGCGCGGAGTTGCGTCTGCTGACGCGCGCGACGAGCAAGCTGGCTGCGATTGAGGGCCTTGCCGGAGATGTGGTGGTTGGCGATCTGCGGCAGCCGGAGTCGATGCGCACGGCGCTGCGCGGATGCGACGCGCTGGTGCATGTTGCTGCGGACTATCGGCTGTGGGTGCGCGATCCGAAAGAGATGTACGCGGCGAACGTGGATGGCACGCGCGAGTTGTTGCGGATTGCACGCGAAGAGGGCGTGGCGAATGTGGTGTACACGTCAAGCGTTGCGACGATGGGCTTCAAGACGGACGGCACGATTGTGGATGAGAGCACTCCGGTTTCGCTGGCCGACATGATTGGCCCGTATAAGCGGTCGAAGTTTCTGGCGGAGCAGGAAGCGATTGCGGCTGCGAAGGCGGGGCAGCATGTGATGATTCTGAATCCCACAACTCCGATTGGAGCGGGGGACGCGAAGCCTACGCCGACCGGACGGATTGTCGTCGACTTTCTGAACCGCAAATT
>DASWCA010000132.1:0-2259 GCA_036390355.1 Acidobacteriaceae bacterium | reverse complement strand
CGCGAACAGGGCGCAAGTGAGCCCGCCTTCAGAAAAGCCAAGCAGAGCAGCGCGGTCGCAGCCGGCGGCATCGAGGACGCAGCGAACATCCGCGATCCGCTCCTCCAGCGTCGGAACGTGAGGGATCGGATCCGAGAGGCCAGTGCCTGGCTTATCGAAGAGCACAAGGCGGGTGAAGGAGGCGAGGCGTGAGAGGAACCGGCTGAAGCCTAGATCCGTCCATTGCAAATCCAGGTGAGACATGAAACCGGGTACGTAGACGAGCCAGGGCCCGCTCGAACCGACGACCTGATAGGCAATACTGAGCTCCCCCCTACGGGCGTACCGCGTCTGCGGCTGCTTCACGCAGTGAGCTTAAGACTGCAGAGGATGAATTCAACGACCCCAACCGGACAAGTAACGTAGCATCAAGCCCTTTGGGATCTACGTTTGTGTCCGATCATCGCGTATCGCCGTAGCACGGCCGATCATCAATGCGACACCGTCATTCATTTTGGTGGGTATCAGTCGCACCTCTGGATGCTGCCTAGCCCAGACGCGAAACACCTCATCGGCGAAGCCCTGGCCCACCGACTCCACCTTATCGAAGTCAAGCGCTACTTCAGCGAAACGCTCAAGCCCCGCAAGGAGACGCTTTGCTTCCGACCGACTCACGAATGACGAGCCGTGCTCGAAGAGTTTGACCCGGACGTACGAGCGGCTGAACCCCAGTTCCTCGTCCGTAAAAGGCCGAAAGACATCCTCTAGACGCCGCGTCGTGGCGGCATCGACCTCAAAGATTGCGAGCGTCCCAGGTGCGTAGCTGCTACTGCCTAGGGCGAAGTCCCCTCGACGGTTGTCCACGGTCCAACGGAGTCCGTTTGCCTGAAGGTCGAAGTAGTCGACGGCGCGAGACGTGAAGAACAGTCCTTCGCCGCTATGCCGGTCGGGTTGGGTAGTGACCTTCCCCTTAGACAGCTCAGCGAGTGCAGATCGATGGTCCGGTAGGGCCCTCTCAATCCGTATACGCTCAAATGCTCCAATGCCGTCGTCTCCGATCTCCGCCCGCAGCAGGTCCGCGCGAGCCTCCCAGCGGATGCCTACCTTGGTGCCGCCGGAGTGGTCGATGGCGTTGTTCACGAGTTCCGTAAATGCGTAGCGGGCGATGTCTACCGCCTGTTTGGTGGCATGCCGCGGCGGCGCCTCGGCTTCCAAGCGGTCCCAGACCTTGTCCTCCTCAAGCCCGGCAAGCGGAAGCTCGAGCGCGACTCGCAAATCGCGGCGTCGTCGGAAAGCCGCTCGAGCCTCGGCTAAGTCGAACAAACGATGACCGCCGAGTGTCACCTTGTAGGGGATCACTCCGGCGTCTGCGAGCTTCCGGATATAAGTGGGGGAAACACCGAGGTCGCGGGCGACCTTCCCGATGCGCACAGTTCCGAGGGGAGAATCCCCCGCCAAATCTACACCTCTACGGCTGCTTCGAGCCACAACAAGGGTAGATTATAGCTATCAATCTACACTCGTGAAGGTCAAACTTGCACGGTCCGCCCAGCCAAACTACACATTGTTCCTAAATCTACACTACGCCGGGGGCCTCGCCGAGTCCCCTGGAACCAGTCCATTCTTATACCCACAACCCAGCGTACGTCGCATTTACTCTCACCTATCTGGGCGTGTCGTTACTCGCCGGCGCTCGCTGGCCATTGATCCTGCTGCCTGCCGTCCTTGTGATTGTTGATCGGGGAGTCATCCGGCGCGAGGCGCGGTATCTCGAAGAGCGGTTCGGCTCCGACTACAGGGAATACCGGCGACGCGTTCGCCGCTGGCTTGGCTTGGCTGGCGCAGCGCGCTTGCTCGGGTCCGGCGTGCCAGCGGTCCTAAATTCGTCTCGGGAATCAGACCGCCATTGATTCGGCTGGTTACTCGCCCGAGGTCATTCACCTCCTCGGGCGTCAGCACGTCGAATACGAGCCGGCGAACCTCCGCGAAATGAATCGGGCCCGCCTCCATCAGCTTCCTGTACCCCTGGTTGGTCAATTCGGCATTTGTCGCGCGGCCTTTGGCCCCGCTGACTCGCCGCACCCATCCCTGCCGCTCGAGTCGCGAGATCACATGCGAGAGCCGAGAAAGAGAGCCGTTGGCGACCACAGCCAGGTCTTTGAGTTGAAGGCTCCGACCCGGCTGCTGGGATAGCACCGCCATGACGGCAAACTCGAAATGACTCATGCCGGCTTCTCGCTGCAGCTGCGAATCAATCGCGGCGGGCAGCAAGGTGACGGT
>DASWCA010000131.1:0-10899 GCA_036390355.1 Acidobacteriaceae bacterium | reverse complement strand
GACCTCAGGGAGATGGGCTTCCAATCCGCCCAGTCGCTTCACGTCCAGATCGAGGCGAAACGGCTGGCGTACGAAGACCGCGCGCGCTACTACGCCGACCCCCACTTCGCCAAAATCCCCATCGAGTGGCTGAACTCAAAGGAGTACGCCAAGGAGCGTGCGAAGCTGATCAGCCTGAACCGGATTCTCGATCCCGTCCATCCGGGTCAGGCGCCGAGCCACGGCGATACTACATACTTCACCACCGCCGACAACGACGGCATGATGGTGTCGATGATTCAGTCGAACTTCCGCGGCATGGGGTCGGGTCTGGTCGCCGACGGGCTTGGCTTCATGTTCCAGGATCGCGGCGAACTTTTCTCGCTTCAGGATGGCCATCCCAACATCTACGCCCCAGGCAAGAGACCCTTCCAGACCATCATCCCAGGATTCGCGACCAAGGGTGGTGTTCCCTGGATGTCATTCGGTGTCATGGGCGGCGATATGCAGCCACAGGGACAAACCCAGATCGTGCTGAACCGTGTCGACTACGGTCTCGATGTCCAGGCCGCCGGCGATAGCCCAAGGTGGCACCACGAAGGATCGTCGCAGACCATGGGCGAGGATCTCCCCGGACTTTCTCCAAAGGGCGTGTTGCGGCTTGAGGCAGGAATTCCGGTGGCCACCCGCAAGGCGCTCGTCGACCTCGGTTGGCCCATGGCAGCAAGCGATGGCGGGTTCGGCCGCTACGAGTGCATCGAAAATCGCAAACAAGGCACAGATCGCGTCTACGCCGCCGCAAGCGAAATGCGCGCCGACGGTGTCGCATTGGCCTACTAACTCTTAACTCTCCGGCATCGTGAAACGCGGCGAAGGATGACGCGGCTGGCTAGCCTGCAGACCGCGACGTCAGCGCTAGTTCCATATCCTGAAATGAGGCCGTCGGGCGCTCACGCCCAGAAACTTTCGATCTCTTCGAGCGTCTTGCCCTTGGTCTCCGGCAGCCATTTTTTTACGCCGAGGAATCCCAGCATGCATACGCCGGCGTAGACCCAGAATGTGCCAGCGGTTCCGAGCGATGCGTTCATCAGCGGGAAGGTGTAGGTCAGCACGAAGCATGCCGCCCATAACGATGCCGTCGCGACCGCCATTGCGGTTCCGCGGACGCGGCTGGGAAATACTTCGCTGAGCACGACCCACGTCACCGGCGCGAGCGTCATGGCGTAACAGGCCAGCGCGGCGACGACCAGCGCGAGCATGTGGACCCCCTTGCTGTGGATGCTGAAGAAGTATCCGAGCGTCACGTAGATGACGGCGAGACCGCCGCAGCCGCCAAGCATCAGGATGCGGCGGCCGTTGCGGTCGACGGTGGCGATGGCCAGGAAGGTGAAGATCAGCATGGTGATGCCGGTGACGACGATGTTGAAGAGGATTTCGCTGAGGCCGTAGCCGGCGGCAGCGAAGATGTTCTGCGCATAGTTGAAGATGACGTTGATGCCGCACCACTGCTGCAGGACGGCGAGGCCAATGCCAAGGAGCATGACGCCGCGCAACTTCGGTCCCATGAGCAGCTTCAGTTCGGTGTGCAGGGTGGCGGTGTGTTCGCTGCCGCGGACGCTCTGCTCGATCTCGGCGAGGATGATGGCGGCGCTTTCGGGGCCTCCGAGCCGCTCGAGCGTGCGTCGGGCTTCGTCTTCGCGGCCGCGCAGCGCGAGCCAGCGGGGACTCTCAGGCACGAAGAGCATGCCCACGAGAAATACGGCTGCCGGGACTGCTGTCGCGCCGAACATCCAGCGCCAGCCTACATCGGCGTTTCGCTGCAGGAGATCGCCCGATCCGTGCGAGCCGATAAGCCAGTTCGTCACCTGCGCCATCAGAATCCCGATGACGATGGTCAGCTCGTTCAGGCAGACCAGGCGACCGCGCATTCCCGCGGGCGAGACCTCGGCAATGTACATGGGGCTGAGACTGGATGCGAGGCCGATGGCCAGTCCGCCGCACATCCGCCAGAGAACGAATGCGAGGAAGGTTCCGGCCATGCCTGTGCCGATGCTCGAAACGGTGAAGACAAGGGCAGAGGCGAGCAGTGCCGGCTTGCGTCCGAACCGCTCGCTGAGCAGGCCCGAGAGCAGCGAGCCGATCAGGCAGCCGACCAGCGCGCAGCTCATCGCCCAACCCTGGACCGAGGGCGAGACCAGCGCGAAGTGCGCCTCGTAGAAGGGCTTCGCGCCGCCGATCACTACCCAGTCGTAGCCGAAGAGCAGCCCACCCAGCGCCGCCACCGCGGCGATCCACCACACATAAAGTCCGCCGGATTTCATTGAATGACAATCTACCTGCCGCTGCGCGACGGTGTCACGTTGGTTTTTCGGGACTGGTTTTACCCCCGGAGACTGGAGGCCACCAATCCATCGTCAACCTGTTTTCCGGCGCTGCACTCCCCCGTACTTAAGTCCTAAAGTACACCTTTTAGAGGACTTAGATTTGCAAAGTACCCCGGTTGGTCTATACCAAACGAGACGGCTCCGGATGTCAAAGAAGCTGCTGCGGATCTGGATCCGGGTGGAGATGGAGGTCCTGCGACAACGGCGCACGACGCTTGATCTCTATTGTTAATCATAACTTGGTGTGTCAATAGGCGGGCTGTGGGAAAGGCGGTATAGGCTATGGGTTTTGTGGGAGTTGCGGCTCGCTTATTGTCGTTGAGTGAAGTCGAGGGCATCGGCGCTTTGCGAGTCTTTGCCTGAGCGAGCTTTATCGTCATCTTCGGAGATTCTGACCCTACGGGTACAAGGATAACGTCGTTGGGAAAGGAACCTGGTCAAGTGCGAGCGTGTCTTCGTGTTGGCTGAGGTTCACGCGGCTGGGGTATGCTTGTCTGCACGTTGGTTCCGAGGAGAATCGCCATGTATCCGATGCGTTCCGTTCTTGCCGCCTCCGCCCTTTCGCTTGTCGCCTTCACGATGTCTGCCGGACCTGCGCACGCGCAGGCAGGTGTGCCGAAAAACGGCAAGCTTGTAGTCCCGATCAAGACCTCGAAGGGTGAAGATGCGGGAACAGCAACCTTCAAGGAAGAAAAGGGCGGCAAAGAGCTTTCGATCAGCCTGAAGCTGAAGAACATCCCGTTTGGGGAGCACGCGGTCCATATCCACCAGAATGCAGTATGCGATGCGCCGGACTTCAAGGGCGCAGGCGGCCACTTCAACCCCGAGAGCAAGCAGCACGGCATGGAGAACCCGATGGGCCACCACGCCGGCGACCTGCCGAAGAATATTTCCGTCGGCGAGAACCATATGGGCGAGATGACGTTCAAGGTTGACTACCTGTCGCTGACCCCGGGCGCCGCCAATTCGGTTCTCGGTCACTCGATCATGGTGCATGAGAAGGCCGACGATATGAAGACCGATCCGACGGGCAATGCGGGTAACCGGATTGCTTGCGGAGTGATTGGCGCGGCAGCGATGTAGGAGAATGTTGTCAGTTGCAGGGCGGACGGTTCCGACGGCCTTACTGCGGACGGGGCAAATTGGCTTGAATTCCGAGCGCTTTTGCTACGGCTGCCAGCCGGATATCGCGCGTCCAAAGGAATGTTCCCGGTGTCATCAGGCAGGAGGCTACGAGGTGCGCGTCGACGAGGCCAATGCCCTTTGAGGAGAGGGAGTGGACTTCGATCATGTTGCGCACTTCGCTCAGATGGGAAACTTGCACCTGCGGTAGCCTATCCAGCTTCGCGAGCGTCGTTCGACGCTCCCGAAGCGAGCCGAGAGCCAGTTCCGCCACTATGAAAGGGTGCATCGAAATCTGTTCGTTGTCGAGTTGCTTTCGCAACTCAGGATCGCCGCCCCGGAAGAAATCGATCCAAATTGTTGAGTCAGCCAGGATCACAGGTCGTCGACGCGCCTTCGTGGGATATCTTCGAGGTCAGGCATGGTTCCACCCAGCAACGCGAGCCTGCGCGAAGCCTCCCGATGAATCAATGCCTTGAGAGCTTCCCGGAGCAGAGCGGTTCTTTCCTCGATTCCAGTGTATTCCTGGGCCGTCCGGACCAACTCGTCATCGAGTACCACGGTTGTTCTCATCGGGCACCTCCATAACATCAATTCTATCACCAAACGATGATAGATTGGGTGCGTTGCCCTTTATTTAAATGCTTGCCAACTCGGCACTCAACCGTGATGGGAGACACGCGCAATGAATTCTCTGCGCCCGTAGATTGAACGGCGAGGGCCCATGCTGCGACTTAAGCAGTGAACGGATGATATGGAGAACGAGGATCGAGCGCGATACGAGTGGCTGGCACTGCGATGTCAGGCGGGCGAGCCGGGCGCTTTCGAGGACCTCATTGCCGTGATGGAGCGGCCGCTGCTCTACTACGCGACCAGCCTCACCGGCAACCAAGACGACGGGCTCGACGTGCTGCAGGAGGTTTGGATCAAGGTGCTGCGCCGGATCGGGGAGTTGCGCGATCCGGGCGCGCTGCGGGCGTGGCTGTACCGCATTACGCATGGAGTTGCGATCGACCGAATCCGCCGCAGCCGCTCGCGGGAGAAGGCCGAGGACGAGCAGTACGCGGAGTTCAACGAGGCCGATGCGCCGTCGTTTGCCGAAGAAGATGCGGCGGCGATTCATCAAGCGCTCGGCGAGATTGGATTGAAACATCGCGAGGTACTGGTGCTGCATTTTCTTCAGGATTTATCGATGGCCGATATCGGGAAGATTGTGGGCTGCTCGGAAGGTACGGTCCGGTCGCGCATTTTTTATGCAAAGAAGGCGATGAAGGAGATTTTGACGAGAGGTGGTTATGGAAAAAACTGACAACATTCGAGACCGTTTGCTTTCGCATCTTCCGCAGGCTGCGAATCTTGTAGCCTATCGGGAGGAAGTGGCGTCCACGCTGGCGAGGAATGATAAGAGGCTGCGCATCGAGAAGTGGGGTATGGCAGCTATGTGGCTCGTTGCGGTGGGCGTTTTTACAGCGTGCGTTATGAAGGGAGAGAGGTGGCTGGACACGCCCACCGGTCACTTCATGGAGTTCGTGGTACTGCTTCTGCTGGTTACGGGCGCAGTAGAGGTTCTGAAGCACTTCGTGAACCGGACCAGGGTGGAGCTTCTGAAAGAAGTCAAGCAGGTGCAGTTGCAGGTACTGGAACTGCAGGCTTCGATACAAAAGAGCGGGAATGCGGCTGGACTATAATCGCGGCGAACCAGAAAAAGCAGAGAAGAGAAGGAATTATGCGAAATCGAGTAGGGCTCAGGCTGATTTCCGGGCTGTTGGCGATGTGCGGTACGGTGTTTGGGCAGGCAGCTTCCGGCGGCCAGGCTGCGGCGAAGAACCTGACTTTCGATGTGGCGACGGTGCGGCCAGCGCCTCCGCTGGATATGGCGAAGTTGCAGGCGGATGTGCAGGCGGGGAAGATGCCGAACTTCGGCATGCACCTGGACGGCCTGCGCGCGGAGTACAACTACATGTCGATGAAGGAGCTGGTGGTTGCTGCTTATAAGGTTAAGCCGTACCAGGTCACCGGTCCGGACTGGATTGCCACTGAGCGCTACGACATTGTGGCGCGCATGCCGGAGGGATCGAAAAAGGAAGACGCGGCGGATATGTTGAAGGCGCTGCTTGAGGAGCGGTTCAAGCTGCAGGCACACACGGCATCGCAGGAGAGGCCGGTGCTGGCGCTGGTTGCGGCCAAGGGAGGCACGAAGTTGAAGGATTCGCCGGCACCCGAAGCGATCGATGAAACCGCGCCGCTGAAGCCCGGTGAAAGGAAGCTGGACATGCCCGATGGTCCCGCGCGCATCACGCAAAACATCGATCCCGGGAAAGGAATGTCTGCCGTGGTGAACATGGGCGCACGCGGCACATATACCCAGAAGATCGACATGGCTACCCAGGTGGTTCAGATCAATGGAACCGGCGTCTCGATGTCCGGATTTGTGGATATGCTTTCGCAGATCATGCAGATTGGAGGACCAGCTTCCAAGCCGGTGGTCGATGAGACGGGGTTGACTGGTCACTACGAGGTGTCGCTCAACCTCTCGCTTGCCGACCTGATGGCGGCGGCCCGATCGCAAGGCCTGAATATGCCCGGCGGCAACGCGGGTGTCCCAGGTGGCCCGACGGGGGAGGCCTCCGATCCCGGAGGCGCAGGCTCGACCGTCTATGCCTCGGTCGAGAAGCTGGGGTTGAAGCTGGAGCCGCGCAAGGCTCCGGTGCAGCAGTTGGTGGTGGACAGCGCGGAGAAGGCGCCTACGGAAAACTGATAGAGGCAGTTTTCAGTTCTCAGTTGTCAGTTCTCAGTTCTCAGTTGCCAGTATCTGATCCATTGGGGAAGTCGCCGGCCGGCGAGGACAGGTCCTTGAGGACTGGCGGCCCGGTCCGGCAACTGGCAACTGAGAACTTATCCGGGCGCCCCTGCGTATAGAGCCGCATGGGCGTTCTGCAAATGACGATGCCAGCCGCAGGAATCTTCCCCGGCACTCCCCGAAGTTTTCGGGCAAACCGCCGCGGGCCTGCTGGCGCAACCAATCGGCGCGAGGGCGATCCGGCCGAGAATGCTCACGCAGTCAGCGGCCAGCCGGCAGCGCAAAGCGGTACACTTTTGCCATCGGCCAAGCCATCTCCGCAGACTCCTCCGCGGACTGGGGCACGGCCTGGCCACGAGGCGAGCTTGCTCCGAACACCCGAACAGGAAGCTGCGCAGGAAGCGCTTGGCAAGCTGGTTCGCCAGTGTATGGCGGGTGATCAGCAGGCGTGGCAGCAGCTCGTCGTCTCGCAACACCGCCGGATTTATGGGATCTGCTACCGGTTCACGGGATCGGCGTGCGACGCGGAAGACCTGACCCAGGACGTGTTCCTGAAGGTCTATCGCAACCTCGCCAGTTTCGACACGCAAAAGGGCAGTTTTCAGACGTGGATTGCGACCCTTGCGCGCAATCTTCTGGTCGATCATTTCCGCCGAACGCGGCTGGATCGCGCGTCCGACTCGCTGGACGCCAGCGCCTCCGCGGATGGCGAGGCTGGCACAAGCCTGGCCGATCGCCTGGCCGACCCACGGCCGTCCCAGGAGGACCACGCGTCCGGGCTGGAGCTGAAAGTTCGCATCCAACAGGCATTGGCACAGCTCTCGCCGGAATTGCGCGAGGCGGTGGTATTCCGCGACCTGGAAGACATGGATTACAAGGAGATAGCACAGGTTTTGCGCATCCCCGAAGGCACCGTGAAGAGCCGCATCAGCCGCGGTCGAGGGGAACTGGCAAGGCTTCTGCAACGTATAGAAGGGCAGGTGGTTTAAGTGGCAGACAACCGACAATTCGGCAAGCCGAAGGTATTGCAGTTCGGGGACAAAACCGTGGGGAATCAGCCCGGCGACAGCGGGCACTGTGCGCAGTGCGAGGCGATGCTGGCCGATGCTCTGGACGGAACGCTCTCCACCGAAGATCAGTCCATCTTCGATGTGCACATGGCCGAGTGCGGACCGTGCAGCCAGATGCTGGCGGATGCCCGCCGCGGCGCGGCGTTTCTGGAGATTCTGCGCACTCCCCGGCCGGAGCCGTCGGCGGCGTTGCTGGAACGCATCCTGGCTCAAACCAGTGGCGCGGAAGCAGGACGAAACACATCGAGTTCGATACAGCACATGGGATTTGGCCCCGCGACGCTCGGCCAGGAACCCTCGTTCGGTGTTGCCGCGGCGACTCCGGGCTACGCTGTGGCCGGAGCCGGCAACGTGATTCCGTTCCGCCGCCGTGCGGTTGCCGCGGTCCGCGGAAGTGCCTTCGGACAGATTCTGCTGCAGCCGCGCCTTGCGATGACCGCCGCGATGGCGTTCTTCTCGATCGCGCTGACGCTGGATCTGACTGGCGTTCGCCTGCAGGACCTGCGCGCAAGCGATCTGCGGCCAAGTAGCCTGAAGCGCGATTTCTACTCGGGCAAAGCCCGGGTAGCCCAATATTACGATGGGCTGCGCGTGGTCTACGAGCTGGAGTCGCGGGTGCATGATCTGCAGAGTGCTACGGACAACGATGCAACCAGCGGCAGCCGGATGACTCCGCAGAACACAGCTCCGGCCTCAACTCCTGACTCGCAGCCGGGCAGCCAGACACCTGCTGCTCAGCCGGGGCAGAACGGTCCGGATAAGCAAAATCCCGGTGGCAAGCCGAACCAGAAGCAGCATGCGCCGGGGTCGGGACCCGCTTCGGGCCCTGCGACGGGGCCGGCGTTGGGGCCGGCGCCGAAGTCCGGTACCAGCCGCCGCGAGAACTTCGAGCGCAATCTGCGGCTGGTTGCTGCAACTGAGTCCGACCCGCTGCTGGACGGGCCGATTGGCATTATTGGCGGTAACCCGAGGGCCGTTGTTACCACCTGCTTTGCAAAAGTTGTTGTATGCGGAAGTAAGAAAGTGAAAGGAAGCCTGGTATGAACTGCGCAAACCATCAAGACCGTGAGCGCGTCGCTTTCTGCCAGAATTGTGGCAAGCCACTTTGCAACGAATGCATTCGCACGGCAGGCACGTCGATCTTCTGCGAGCAATGCCTGGCTGCGCGGACCGGAGCGGCCGCTCCTCCGGCGGGCTACGGATATCCACCCGCTGGGCCAACCGCGCCTCCAAGGGAACCCAGCCCCGTGCTGGCCGCGCTGCTGGGGTTCATCCCCGGCGTTGGTGCGATGTACAACGAGCAGTACGCCAAAGGCGTCGTGCACCTGATGGTGTTCGCGGTTCTGGTTTCACTCGCCCACGATGTCGACATCTTTGGAATCTTCGTCGCCGGCTGGATCTTCTACATGGTCATCGAGGCTCACCACACGGCCCGCGCTCGACGCGATGGAACGCCCCTGCCGAATCCCTTTGGTCTGAACGACCTCTCGGAACGGCTTGGATTCGGCAAGGCGTGGCCGAGCGGTGTGCCGCCGTCCAACTTCACTGCCGCGAACCCTGATGCGGCCGCTGACCCCAATGCTCCGCCTGCGAATCCGTATACGCCTCCGTACACCTACACCTACGTCCCGCCTGTCTCGCAGTGGGGAGCGCCGCCGAGCGGACCCGCGTATGCCGTACCGCCAACTCCGCCTGTACCTCCGGTTCCCCCTATGCCTCCTTACCCCGATCCGAACCTTCCGTACTACCGCCGGTTTCCGTCTGGCGCCGTCTGGCTCATCGCGCTTGGCCTGTTCTTTCTATTCGGCAACGTGGGGATGTTTCATTTCTTCCATGGGCGGTTCTTCGGGCCGATTCTGTTGATCGGGATTGGCGTGTGGATGTTCGTCCGCAATATGACCTCCACCGGGCATGGTCTGGAAAACGATGGAACGCCGATGTACCACTGGCGCCTTGCGCACGCCGCTCGCGGCGCATTCTGGATGATTCTGGTGGGCTTCATCTGGCTGCTCAATGACTTGCACATCCTCTCGTGGGGGCATAGCTGGCCTTTGTTTATGATTGCCGCCGGCTTGATGATGTTCTTCCGGCGCACCTTGTATCCCGGTTACGGCTTTGGCCAATATCCGGGTCAGTATCCGGGCCAACCGGGAGCGCCACCGGCCGCTCCCACGCCTCCGGTCACAAGCACGGAACTTGCACCCAGCGATCGTCACACCCAACCCGGCAATGAAGATCAGGAAGGACGCTAGTCATGGCAAGCTATCCTCCTCCTCCGCCGGGATTCGATCCTCGCGACCAGCGCCGCTACTACCGCGACCAGGCCAGGGCTCAGCGCGACGCTTTCCGCGCTCAGCGGCAACAGATGCGCTACCAGATGCGCAGCATGCGCCGCGGCTCCGTACTCGGGCCAATCGTGCTGATCAGCGTCGGAGTCGTCTTCCTGCTGATCCAGACCGGCCGCATCGACCATCAGCGTTTTATGGAATGGTACGGAAATTGGTGGCCGCTGCTGCTGGTCGCCGCGGGCATTCTTGTCTTCGCCGAGTGGGCGCTCGATCAGTTCCTGCTGCGCGATCCGCAACGGCCTCCGTACCGCCGGTCCTTTGGCGGCGCAGTCGTTCTCCTGCTAGTCGTGCTGTGCGTTGCCGGTGCAGCCGTCAGAATTCATGGGGATCGCGGGAGGTTTTTCGGCCCTCCGTTCTTCATGAACATGGACAATTTCGATGAGCTGCTCGGCGACAAGCATGAGAGCGATCAGAACGTCGACCAGGCCTTTACGACCGGCGGATCTCTTTCTGTCGTCAATCCGCGCGGCGATGTCACCGTCAACGGCACCAGCGACGATGGCCGCATCCACATCGCCGTCCACAAGCAGGTCTACGCTCGCACGGACTCGGAAGCCGAGAGCAAGGCCGAGCAGCTTAATCCAGTCGTCAGCAACGATGGCGGCGCCACCTTCATCCGGATGGCGGCGCTGGAAGGCGGACGCTCCGATCTCGTGATCACGGTGCCTTCCGCGGCGGCGATCACGGTGACGGACAACCGCGGCGACATCCATGTGTCCTCGATCAAAGGTGCGGTTACCACGACAGCCAATCACGGCGACATCGATCTCTCCGCCATTACCGGACAGGCGACCGCGCATAGCAACAACCACGACTCGTCCGTCTCCGGGCACAACATCGACGGCGGCATCTCTATCCAGGGCCACGCCGGCGACGTTACGCTCGCCGAAATCACCGGCCCGGTCAACATCTCCGGTGAGTTCTTCGGCACCACGCACCTCGAGCATCTCAACGGCGCCATTCACTTCCACACCAGCCGCACCGACGTTCAGTTCGCCCGGCTCGACGGCGAGAGCGAGATCAGCGGCTCCGGCATCTCCGTCGCCCAGGCGCTGGGTCCGGTGGTGATGACAACCAGCAACCGCAACGTTTCGCTGGACCGCGTTGCGGGCGATATCGCGGTGACGAATCGCAATGGAGCGATCGAACTGACCGCCGCACCGACGCTGGGCAACATCATGCTCGAAGACCGCAAT
>DASWCA010000130.1:0-7831 GCA_036390355.1 Acidobacteriaceae bacterium | reverse complement strand
GCAGCGATCGAGTGCCTGTTGCAGCCTCGACGTATCCAGGCTCGATTTGCCTGAGCCGGTCCTGTCAGCGCGCGCCTCGATCTCGCCGCTGGTGGCGAATGCGGCGGTCATCTCCGCCTTGACCGTGACGCAGGTGGCAGGAATGACCGGTTCCTTGACGGTACGCATATCCTGCGCATGAAGCCCTGAGGCGGTTACCGCGATGAAAACTGCAAGGGAAAAAACAATGGTCCGGCAGACTGCCGAGCGCTGCGTTCGACTCATTCCGATCCTCCCAACCTGAAACAGTCTAGACGGAAAGCACGCGAAACGCCTGTGACAGCGGCTACCCGACTGACTGACCGGTCATATAATCGGGCGAGGGAGCGACGAATGACCGCAGGTCTCAGATTTCTATGGACTGCAACCCGCGGCCACCGGCTGCGGCCCTGGCGCAGCGAATACCTGAAATGGAGGCTTGAAACCTTCACCGGAAAGCACGCCGAAGACGTCGGCTTGCGCGATTTCTGGCAATTCCTCTGGGGCGAGCGCAGGCAGATCACGCGATTCCTGCGATGGCTCGCGGAGATGCGCTCATATGCCAGCGAGACCGGCAGCGAGTGATGTGACAAGGTCGAATTTTACGTTCACGAACCCACTTTGCCGTTGCGCGCATCCCATAGGTCGGACGCAGAACAATTTATCAATTTCAACGGTATAGGGTGAAGTCATGGGCGATTGGGTGAAGCTGAAGGCAGACGATGGACACGAACTCGGCGCATACGTCGCCACTCCGGCGCAGGAGCCGATCGGCGCGCTGGTGGTGATTCAGGAGATATTCGGCGTCAACAAATCGATTCGCAAGGTCGCCGACGATTTGAGCGATGCGGGCTTTCTGTCGATCGCACCGGCGCTCTTCGACCGCTTCGAACGCAATGTCGAACTCGGCTACGGAGAGGCGGACCTGAAGAAAGCGTTCAGCCATTTCTATCCCAAGCTGGACCCCAACGTGTCGCTGCTGGATATTGCCGCGGCCTTCCACCACGTGAAGCAGGCAGGGAAGGCCACCGGCGTGCTGGGTTTCTGCTATGGCGGGCTGACCAGTTGGCTGTCGGCGACACGGGGAGAAAATGTCAGGATGCAGCCGGACTGCTGTGTCGGTTACTACCCGGGCGGCGTAGGGAAGTTCGCCGCGGAAGAGCCGGTATGCCCGGTGATGCTGCACATCGGCACGGACGACACCAGCATCGGCAAGGACCAGGTAGACGCGGTGCGGACGGCGCATCCGGACGTGGAGCTTTTCCTCTATGACGGTGCAGGGCATGCGTTTGCGAATCCAGATCGCCCCAGCTACAACGCTGCCGCAGCGAAGCTGGCGGATGAGCGCTCGCTGGCATTCCTGAAGAAGAACCTGGCGTGAATACAAAAGGCTTAACGCTGATTCACACTGACAGGCGCCGATCAAAACAAAACTACTTCACTTTTGTCGGTGCTTGTCGGTGAAGATCTGCGTTAGCCTTTTTGCCTGCCCCCTCGAATTGCCCCGTTCCGCTATCCAGTGCTATCCTTTACGGAGACACTACGACCCATAGAACGAGAAGATCAGGAGCATCAACTGCTGTGTTGGAATCCGTAAAAAAGACAGACATCATCGAAAAGTTTCGCACGCACGAGTCGGACACCGGGAGCCCCGAGGTCCAGATCGCCCTCCTGAGCGAGCGCATCGGCGAGTTGACCGAACACTTCAAGCTGCACAAGAAGGACCATGGCTCCCGCCGCGGTCTTCTGATGCTGGTAAGCAAGCGCCGGCGTCTTCTTGACTATCTCAAGAAGTGCGACTCGGACCGCTACCGTGAGGTCATCGGAAAGCTTGGCATCCGCAAGTAGACTCAACTGGGACAACCCTTCACATGGACGCACGCCAGATCCGGCACACCACCGCAGTTATTTTCATCTTCGAGCAAGGCCGCTTCGGACCTTGCCGCCGGAGTTGCTGATGGGGTGCGACGGCGTCGTTCGGAACTCTTCGGCCCTGCGACGAACCGCTCCGGCAAGTGTCAGCGTCGTGCGTCTGTGCATGGGCACACGTTCCGCGAGTTCCCAAACCCACATTTCCCTGCAGCCCGCCAGCGGCCTGAAACCCGCTTGTGCCGGGCTGCATGCCTGCGCGCGCTTGTAAGCAGCGCTGCAGCACACCACAAGTTCCATCATCGATAAGAAGAACAGAGAAGAGGCGCACCATGAAGCAGGAAGTTACAGTTGAGCTTGCCGGCGGCAAGCAAATTAAATTCGAGACCGGACGGATGGCCAAACAGGCCTCCGGCGCCGCACTCACCTCCAGCGGCGACAACGTCGTCCTGGCCACCGCAGTTGCCTCGCCCGACCCGAAAGAAGGCATCGACTTCTTTCCGCTGACCGTCGAGTACCGCGAAAACACCTATGCCGGCGGACGCATTCCCGGCGGCTTCATCAAGCGCGAAGGCCGCCCCAGCGAGAAGGAGATTCTTACCTGCCGCCAGATCGACCGGCCCATTCGCCCGCTGTTCCCCGAGACCTTCCGCAACGAGACCCAGGTCGTCGCGTTCGTCTATTCGGCGGACAAGGAGAATGACCCCGACGTCCTCGGCATGAACGGCGCAAGCTGCGCGCTGGCGCTGTCGGACATTCCGTTCCACGGCCCCGTCGGCGCGGTGCGCGTCGGGCTGATCGACGATGTCTTTCTCGTCAACCCGACCTACGCGGAGCGTGCGAAGAGCCTGCTCAACATCATGGTCGTCGGAACTAAGGACGGCATCGTGATGGTCGAGTCCGGCTCGAAGGAATGCTCGGAGGAGCAGGTAGTCGACGCCATCGAGTTCGCTCATGTGGAGATCAAGAAGATCTGCGCCGGCATCGAGGACCTCGTCTCCCGCGCAGGCAAGGCGAAACGCATTCCCGCTCCCGTGGAGCTTGATCAGCCCTATCTCAACGAGTTGACAGCAAAGGTTGGCGCGCAGTTGAAGGACGCGCTCGACACGAAGAAACACCCCAAGTTCGAGAGCTACGCCCTGGTCAAGGAGATCAAGGACGCGTTGAAGAAGGAGTTGCCTGCGGATGACGCTGCGGCGCCCAAGAAGCTTTCGAAGTACTACGAACTGCTGCGCGAGCAGATCTTCCGCGACCAGGTGCTCAACGAGCGCGTTCGCCCCGATCATCGCGCGTTCGACGAGATTCGCGCAGTCACCGTGGAAGTCGGCGTTCTGCCGCGCGTTCACGGTTCGGCATTGTTCACGCGCGGCGAGACCCAGGCGCTGGTCACCGCGACGCTCGGCACCACCGACGATGCGCAGCGCATGGAGAGCTACGAAGGCGAGCAGAAGCGCAAATTCATGCTTCATTACAACTTCCCGCCATTCTCGGTCGGCGAAGTTGGCCGCATGGGTGGCGTAGGCCGTCGAGAGATCGGGCACGGCGCACTGGCATGGCGCGCTATTGAAGCCGTCCTTCCCGCTGAGGACGAGTCGCCTTATGTTCTGCGCGTGGTCTCGGACATCCTGGAATCGAACGGATCGTCCAGCATGGCTACGATCTGCGGCGCGTCGCTGGCTCTGATGCAGGCAGGTATTTCCATCAAGGGCTCGGTTGCCGGCGTTGCGATGGGGCTGGTGAAGGAAGGCGGCAACTACGCCGTCCTCTCCGACATCGCCGGAGCCGAAGACCACTATGGCGACATGGACTTCAAGGTCGCCGGCACGCGCAAGGGCATCACGGCTCTTCAGATGGACATCAAGATCATGGGCATCACTCCGCAGATCATGCGCGAGGCGCTGGCCCAGGCCAAGCATGGCCGCATGCATCTTCTGGACATCATGGACGGCGTGATCGGCAGCGCGAGCACGGAGAAGTCGCAGTTCGCGCCGCGCATCCATACCATCCAGATTCCGACCGACAAGATTCGCGATCTCATCGGACCCGGCGGCAAGGTCATTCGCGGCATCATCGACGCCACCGGCGTGAAGATCGATGTCGACGACACGGGCCGCGTCAACGTAGCTTCGAGCGATGCGGATGGACTCGCACGCGCCATCCAGATGATCTCCGACATCACTGCTGTGCCGGAGATTGGCAAGACGTACCTGGGCAAGGTCGTCCGCATCGCCGAGTTCGGCGCATTCGTCGAAATCTTCCCCGGAACCGATGGCCTGCTGCACGTCTCCGAGATCGCCGAACATCGCGTCAAGGATGTGAAAGACGAGCTTCGCGAGGGCGATCAGATCCTGGTGAAGGTGCTCTCGATCGAGGGCAACCGCATCAAGCTCTCGCGCAAGGCTGTGCTGCGCGAGCAGCGCGCCAAGCTCGGCCTGCCTGAAGTCGGCGAGGCTGCTCCCGCATCGTCCTACCCTGCGCCGATCGAAGCCGATGAGGTTGCGGACGGAGACGAGGTTCTGGTTGAGGGAGGCGTGGACTTCGATGATGACGACGCTCCGGATACCGATGACGAGCCGAACTTCAATCGTGCCGACGGGGTTCCGGTTCCAGCCGTTACCACCGCAGGTGGACGCGGCCCCGGGGGTCCTGGCGGTTTCCGTGGACCCGGCGGCGGTGGCGATCGCCGTCCCGGCGGACGGCGTCGCCGCGGCGGTGGAGGCAGGCGTCCCGGTGGCCCAGGCGGCCCACCCCAGGGCGGCGGCAACCGCTGATTTGGGACCGGTTTTCCACTGGCACGTATTGACGCCACTGATAAACTATAGAGAGAAAAGCAAGCCCGGTCCTGCGCCGGGCTTGCTGCTTTCGGTCGAAGAAGGTTGATCCTAAGTCTTTTAGAAGATGTACTTTAGGATCTAAGCCCTTTAGATCGCGTATTTTGGAATTTCGCTCCGGTGCAAAGTTGGACGTAAGCCATTTAGAAGATGTACTTTAGGACTTAAGTACGGGGGAGGGGGCAACGGATTGGAACGACACAAGCGGCACCCCCTTCAGCTCATCCTCGGACTCGGATTCGCGCTCGCCGGAATTATATTTCTTCCGCTGCCATCGCTCGCCCAAAGTGGCCCGCCGCAGCAGATCGCGCCCGGCGTCTGGTTCACCGTAGGCGACTCGGGCAAGGGCTACAGCAATACCGCGATCATCGAGATGCGCGACTACCTCATCGTCGTCGACGCCAATTATCCCGGCCGCGCGAAGGAATTGCTCGCCATCACGAAGCAGCTTTCGCCGAAGCCGGTGCGCTACGTCTTCGACACGCATCATCACGGCGACCATGCTTATGGCAACTCGGTGTGGACCGCTGCGGGCGCGACCACGATGGCGTTTGCCGGTGTCACGTCAGAGATGAATCGTTGGGAGCCGGCGCGCTGGCGCAATGCTCTGCCCAAGCGGCCCGACCTGCAGGCTACCGGCGAGACCGATGTGCAGCGCCCGCGGATGTCCGTCACGGGCGACAAGCTGGTGTTGAACGATGGCACGCGCGAGGTCGATTTTCTCTTCCTCGGATGGGGCCACACGCCGGGCGACGGCTACGTCTGGCTGCCTGCGGAGCGTGTTCTCGCAACCGGCGATGGCGCGGTCAACGGTCCGCGCAACAGGCTGCTCGATGCTAACCTGGCGAACTGGCCGAACGCGCTCGACAAGGCCATCGCGCTGGCGCCACTACATGTGCTTCCCGGACACGGCGATGTCGGCGGCATCGAAATTCTTGAGGGCCAGAAGAGTTTTCTGGTCGACCTGTACGCAGCGGTTAAGGCGCAGGTGGATCAAGGCAAGAAACCGGCCGACATGAAGATCGAGTTGCCCAAGCCCGACCAGTGGTGGTTTCCGGACAGCCGTCCCGATCTGCGCCAGCAGGACATCGAGACCGTGTATCTCGAGATTACGTCGCACGCTCCCGCAGGCTCGATTCCGCACGAGTGGAAGTAATGGAGGCGGCAAACGACCGCTCCTCGAAGCGGGTCTATCTCGCGTTTGTATCGCTGGCCGTGTTTGCCGGGCCGCTGACTGGATATATTGCAGACACAGTTCTTCCCGCGACGGGTCTGGGGGCTTTCACCGGAGTCACGTTGAGTTCCGCCGTCGCCGGCGCTGTTCTGGTTGCGCTGAGTGTCAGTCACAGGCAGCGGATACTCGGAGCGCAGCAGTGGGCTGCGCTGCTTCTGCTGCTGATTCCGCAATGGTGCTCGGTTGCGCTGAGCCCTTTCGTCACTCCGGTTCCGTGGCTGCATGGGATTCGCTGGGGCGCTTCGCTGTTGCTCAGCCTGGCCGCCCCACTCTGGCTCGCTCTGCTCTCCGCGCTGGACTTGGTTCGGGTTGAGGTGCCGAGGTCAATCGTTGTGGCCGCGATTGCCGGAATCGGAGCGGTGTGCCTGGCGGTGCCGGTGGATGCATACAGTGTTGCGTGGAATCAGGTTCCGATGCTCGTGGTGCAAATGCTGCTGGGGATTGCGGCGGTCGCGTCGTGGGCCTTCGCGCGCGGCCGCCTGAACGGTGCGCCACCGGAGTGTGCGGCGGGATGCTATCTGCTGTTGAGTGCGGCGGGCAATGCGGCGTTTGCGCTGCTCTTCGAACGTAGATCCTGGCAGTCTCTGGAGTTGCAGCAACTGATTGCGCCGCTCGCGTTGCAGGCGGTTGTGGTGGCGTGCTCGTGGGTGCTGTGGTTCTGGCTGTTGCAGCGCGTGACGCTGGGGGCGTTCGGAATGCGGGCGCTGGCCGCCTGGCTCGCAGCGGTGATTCCCGGGTTCGCCGTGTTCGGGTTCCTCCAGTGGCGCGCGGATGTCGCGATTGCAGTCGCGTTGAGCGCCGTCGTGGTTGCGCTGCGGGCGCGATCCACGGAGGAACGGCCGGTAGCACTGGGCCTCAACGGCTCGTAAACGCTATACTGTGGGAAAAGATGGCTGCTTCGATGTACATCGTGGTCGAGGGCGAAGATCCAGGGTTCGACATCTTCGTCAACGGACGTGCGCTTGCCCGGCATGAAGACGCGCTGGAGCGGCTGGCGCTTCGTTCGGGCGTAAAGCCGCTGATCGAGTTTTTCTCTGCCGACGAGAATTCGATGTCGCTGCTGATCGAAGAGGGCGCGGGAAATCCGGAGCTGATGCGCAAGCTGCCTCCACCGCAGTGGTATGCCGCCGGCGAAGGACTGACGACGGTGCGCGCCTTGGTGGCCGCGCTCGAGGACGATCCGCAACAGCTTGGCACGGAAGGGCCGCAGGTGCTCACCGAACTCGAAGAGTACGAGCGAGTGCTGGACAAGACCATGCGAACCGGGCAGCGATGGCACCTGGCGGTGAGTTGGCGGTGACGTTCTGCGGGTGACTTTACCGCGGTCGCTGCGTCAGTGGTTCATGGAGGCTTGCTTGCTGAAGCTGAATTCTCTTCCGCGACCGATTCGATACTTCTTCGTCGCCGGCGGGCTTGCATGTGTGCTTGGTCTCGCTGCCGTAGCGCCCATGCATGCCGCCGCGCAAACGAAGAATGAAATGGCTGGACATATGGACATGACCTCGCTGCGGCCGGTACAGCCAGGGGACAAGCAGCGCGCGGCTGCGATTGTCGCGGCGGCGCGCAAGGCTGCTGAGCCGTATAAGGATTACCGAAAGGCGCTTGAGGATGGCTACTCGATCTTCCTTCCCGAGATCAAACAGAACGTCTACCACTTCACCGACAACACTCAGGCGTTCCGCAACACAATGAACTTCGATCCGTCGCATCCGACGTCGCTGCTGTATGAGAAGGTGACTGGTACCGGCGGAAAGCCGGGATACAAGCTGGTGGGAGTGATGTACACCGCGCCATACGACGTCCCTGACGTGGAATTGGATCGGCGCGTGCCGCTGTCGATCACGCGATGGCACCTGCATACGAATCTGTGTATTCCGCC
>DASWCA010000129.1:0-2978 GCA_036390355.1 Acidobacteriaceae bacterium | reverse complement strand
CCGACACGCATCCCCGTGAGTTTCACCGCGCCGATGTCCTCGAGTACACGCCCGAGGGCAAGTTCGTCGAGGTCTACGCTCACGGCATCCGCAACTGCGTCGGCGAGGCGATCAATCCCACCACCGGCCAGCTTTGGTGTTCGGTCAACGAGCGCGACGTTCTCGGCAACCACCTCGTCCCCGATTACGTCACCAGTGTCCCAGAAGGCGGCTTCTTCGGCTGGCCCTGGTACTACATGGGCGGCCATCAGGATCCGCGCCTTCCCCAACCCTGCGCCAACGGCTCGGGACCCAATCTGCAACTTGCCGCGCCGCTCACGTCCGATCAGGCGGGGAACTGCAAGCGCGTCGACCTGTCATCCAAAGTCATCACACCCGATGTGCTCGTCCAGCCGCACATGGCATCGCTGCAGATGACCTTCTATCCCACCGCAAAGTCGCAGTTTCCTGCCGACTACTCGGGCGGCGCTTTCGCAGCCGAACATGGCAGTTGGAACCGTAAGAACCGCGCAGGCTACAACGTGATTTTCATTCCCATGAAGAACGGCCATGCGACCGGCGAGTACGTGGACTTTCTCGACGGTCTCGTCACCCCGGAGGGCCAGGTCTGGGGAAGGCCCGTGGGCGTGACGGTGGCAAACGACGGCTCACTGTTCGTTACGGACGATGGCACTCGCAGCGTCTGGCATGTGACTTATACCGGAAAGTGATTTTCCCAACGGCCCGGTGTTAAATTGCTGGAATCCAAATCGTTGCGAATGGAGTTACAAAAGGCGTCGAGAATTCGAGCCTTTGGCCCTTCCGCAAGGCTCTTTCTGCGCATCCAATCCGGCACGACCGCCGGAGGATGCTCATGGAAATTGTAACCGTCGATCTCCTGGACAAAGCTCAAATCGTCGTCTCATACAGCGACGGCATGACTGCTGTCTACAATGCTGCGCAATTGAAGACGTTGGAGCCAATCCAGATAAAGCGCGACAAGCCGGGGATCAGTGGGAAGATCGTCGGTTAGGCCCTGGTATCCTGGCCGCCTTTAGCGCGCCAGGCCTTATGAACCCGCCGCGACGCTGTTCCCGATCCCAGCCATTGTGGCGCGGAGGTACTTGTGCGGATTCACCGGCGTGTTGTGGATGCGGACCTCGTAGTGCACGTGAGCCCCGGTCGTCCGTCCGCTCATCCCGACGTAACCGATCACCTGTCCGCGAACGACGGTCTGGCCCGCCATTACGGCGAATCCTGACATGTGCGCGTAGCAGGTCACGATATTGTGGCCGTGGTCGAGGATTACCTCGCGCCCGTATCCACTTTCCATCGCAGCCGACCTTACGATGCCGTCAGCGGTTGCGCGAATTGGGGTTCCGATCGGCGCATCGATGTCGATGCCAGTGTGGAATTCACCCTCTCCGTTGCCGGTGACCGGATCCTCGCGCTGACCGAAGCTGCTGCCGATCCGTCCCAGGACCGGCCAAAGGGATGGGGCGTCGATGGCCAGATCCATCCCACCCATACCGGAGAGCGAGCCCAGTCCCGATATGCCGTCGATCGCGTGAGTCGCCGCGCCGCTGATCGCCGAGTTGCGCAGACTGTAGAAAGTGTCGAGCGATTTGTAGTAGTTGTCGTCGGAGAAGTTGGAAGATGCCTCGGCGATCAGGGGACTTTCGGCAGTCTTGGCTGCCGCCGACTTGCCCGATGGCATGAACCGCATGTGGCCCATGGGTACCGCGAGTTTGCTTGCGGTCAGGCCGTACAGAGCCGAGACCTCCGACGCCAGCGAACCCAGCGAGGCCGCCTGGACATCTTTTTCATGCGCCTGCTTTTCCAGATGCGCGTAGTCCTTCTGCAGCGAGTTGTTATCGTTGCGCAACTGATTGAAGCGAGCCGTCTTGATCAGCATCCGGGAGTAGGACCCGGCCAGCCCGGTGATCGTGAATGCCCCAATGACCGCCGCCGCCACAAAAACATAAGCATAGTGAAGTGGGATAGGAAGCTTGCGAAGTCTGCCACTCTCATCGCGGCTGACAAGCACAATGTAATGGCGTCGTTTCGGACTGAAGCGTTTCGAAGTCAAACTTTAAACCCGGGCCCGGAATTTGGCCGTCAATCGCACACGCGTCGCGATCCGATCGGCACGGAGAGAGAGCAAGCCAACGAATGAACTTCAGTAATTGTCATTCGCGTCTGCCCATCAGATCACAGCATCTCTCTGGACGTTACTTCGAATTTTAACAGTCGGGCAGGGGGAACGCAACGCGATTTGCCGGAAATCTCCCAATAGTTGTAGGGGATTATGGCTGGCCAGATTGGCTTCTATTCGTTTTATGTTCGCTGCCTGCAGGCACAATCCGCCAATCATCCAATCGCCGGGTTTATCCTTGGCCTCACCATGAGCAAAGCAATGGGCGAGCTGGCGCTGATCGAATCCATCCGGTCGGGATGGGGAAACGCCGGAGCATCGAGGAGCGGCAGTCGCAGCTTTGCGCGAAGCGTGACTCTCGGCATTGGCGACGACTGCGCCATTCTGCGCCCGCCCAGGGGACACGAAATCCTCGTCACCACCGACTTCACCCTGGAAGGCCGCCACTTCCGCCGCGACTGGCATCCGCCCGAATCGGTGGGGCACAGGGCACTTGCGCGCGGCCTCAGCGATCTGGCCGCGATGGGCGCGCGTCCGCTCGCCGCATTCCTCTCCCTCGCATTGCCCTCGGAGATGCTTGCGACAGGCGCCGGTAGATCCTGGGTCAAACGATTCTTTACCGGGTTGCGCAGCCTGGCGAACGAATACGGAGTACCGCTCGCCGGCGGCGATACATCCGAATCGCCCTGCGGACTGGTGCTCGCGGACATCGTGCTGGTGGGGTCGGTTCCAGCTGGTCGCGCATTGAGGCGCAGCGGAGCGCGACCCGGCGATGCGCTGTACGTAACCGGCTTGCTGGGTGGCGCGGCCGCTGAGCTGGCCGAAATGGAGCGTCGAGGCGGCA
>DASWCA010000128.1:0-2537 GCA_036390355.1 Acidobacteriaceae bacterium | reverse complement strand
TCCAGATGGCCGAGCTGCACCGGCCGGCCGAGCGATATGGTCAGCGCGGTTTCGATGCGTCCGCGGTAGGTGTCGGCGTTGAGCAGAAGCGGCACTCCGACGAGGATGATCAGCAGCAACGCTACCGCGATGGCCGCTGCGACGATCCAGATCCGCTTGACGTGCATAAGTGTCCTCCTGGACAACTCTGAAATCCACGATAGCCCAATAGGATGCTTCTCGTGGGAGGAGGTGCGGAGTATTCCCAGGGTCGGCGATAGATCTGCCGAACCTGGGGCACCCCGATGTGTTGGCGGATCATGGGCGGGGCGAGTTTCGGAACCTTTGTATCAGATCGGCAAGCGCACCTCATCGCCGCGCGTCGCCGGCAAAGCGGGTTTTTCAGGAGTCTGTGAAGTCTCGTGGTACCCCCCGTACTTAAGTCCTAAAGTACATCTTCTAAAAGGTTTAAGTACAGCAAAGTACACCCCCTAGTCTATACCAAACGAGACTGCTCGGATGTCAAAGAAGCTGCCGTGGATCTGGATCCGGGTGGAAGATCGGAGGTCCTGCGCTACGGGCGCACGACACTTTGTCTCTATCTATTAATTGTAATCTGGGTGTCAATGCACGGGCTATGGAAAAGGCGGCGTTGACTTTGGGTTTTGTTGGAGTTGCGGGGTTGCGGGGCAAAAAAGACCAACCACAGAGATCACAGAGCAAAAGAGAGATCACAGAGTCTGATTCCCTCATGGACATCTCTGTGTTCTCTCCGTTTCTCTGTGATCTCTGTGATTCGCTTGGGAGCTGACGGGGAGTATGCCCATGGTCGACGAAGAGGCCCGTCGAACATGGGGCACACGCGTTGTCCCAGAGGTTCGATTCCGAAGCGCGGAAGGATCTGGCGAGAACGCGCGAATCCCGGTTTGGCTTCCGGAACGGGTTGGGTTTGTGAGATAGCGTGGATGTATCCGGTTAGTGAAGGGTGACGCATCGGGATGGGGGTATCGGGCGGAGGGATGATCGGCGGAGTATATGCGGCGGTCCTGACTCCGCGCGTGGCGACGGGCGAGCTGGATGAGGCGGCGTTCCGCGGCCTGCTGGACTTCCTGTTGAGCAAAGGGATCGGCGGCTTTGCCGTCAACGGCGCGACCGGAGAGTTCTGCCTGACCACGGAGGCGGAGTTTGCGCGGCTGGTCGCGGTGACGGCGGAGACGGTAAGGGGGCGCGGAAATTTTCTCGCGGGAATCGGGAGCGCGGGAGCGGATGCGTCGATTCGGCTGGGCAGGGTCGCGGCGAAGGCTGGAGCGGCTGGCCTGCTGCTGCCGATGCCCTATTTCTTTCCGTATTCGCAGGAAGACTTGAAGGCGTTCAGCAGGACGGTCGCTGCCGGAGTGGATGCACCGGTGCTGCTCTACAACCTGCCGCAGTTCACGTCGGGGCTCGATCCGAAAACGTCGGTGGAGCTGATTGAGGAGTGCGCGAACATTGTGGGGATCAAGGACAGCAGCGGTTCGCTGAAGACGGTGCGGCGGCTGACGGAGCGGAAAATAGCGGCACGGCGGCTGATCGGCAATGACAGCGTGCTGACGCCCGCATTGCAACAGCGGCTGCTGGACGGCGTCGTGTCGGGGATTGCATGCGTACTGCCGGAGTTGATCGTGAATCTGTATCGCGCAGGTTCGTCCGACAGCCGCAGTGGACAACTTCTGGAGTTGGCCCAAATCCTTGCTGAGTTGACTAACCAGCTGGATGCGCTGCCTACCCCGTGGGCGCTGAAAGTGCTTGCCGAGGCCCGCGGGCTGGTTCCGGCAACGTATCCGATGCCACTGTCCGGGGAGCGGGAACGGCAGAGGGCGGAGCTGCTGGCGTGGTTCGAGGAACATCGCGCGCGATTGCTGGCACAATAGCAGGGTTGACTATACCGACCGAGTTGCGCGATCGCAAATGCTATCGGTGGGCCGTGGTGGGCATGCTGTGGTGCGTATGCCTGTTAAACTACGCTGACCGGCAGGCGATCTTCTCGGTGTTCACGCCGCTGGCGCGCGAGTTTCATCTCTCCGACTTGCAATTGAGCGTCATCGCTGCATCGTTCATGTGGGTATATGCGGCGTCGGGACCGTTCGCGGGATGGGTGAGTGACCGCGTCTCGCGCAAGGCAGTGATCTTGTGCGCGCTGGCGTTCTGGTCGGTCGCAACGGGGATGACGGCCTTCGCCACGGGCTATCGAAGCCTGGTGGCGTTCCGCGCGCTGGGCGGGTTGGGCGAGGCGTTCTACTTTCCGGCGGCGATGTCGCTGCTGGGAGATTTTCATGGGCCTGCGACGCGCTCGCGAGCGATGTCGATTCACCAGTCGAGCGTTTACGTGGGCAGCATTGCAGGCGCGACGCTGGCGGCGGCGATCGCCGAGCGCAGCGGATGGAGGCCGGGCTTTCTGGCGTTCGGCGCGGGTGGGCTTGCGCTATGCGGCGCGTTGTCGCTGATGCTGCGGGAGCCGGTGCGTACGGCTACAGTTTCGCAGGACACGCCAGGCGATGCGGGAATCGGGCGCGCGATCG
>DASWCA010000127.1:0-4714 GCA_036390355.1 Acidobacteriaceae bacterium | reverse complement strand
CGAGTATTTCAGCCCCTTCAACGAGACGGACTGCTACCCGCCGGAGGGCCCGCGGATCGATCCTGACGAGGCTCCAAAAGTTCTCGAGGCTGTGGGCTGGCGGCTGAAGAAGGAAGGGCTGGGCGACATCCGACTGGCCGTCGCAGATAATGCGATTATTACAAACGATTATACCGACCCCATCCTGAAAGACGACGAACTGATGAAGCAGGTGGGTGTGTTCACCTTTCACACTTACGGAGAAGATTCAGTGGGGCCGCAAGTTGAGCGCGTCAAGGCGAGCAAGTATTCGCAAGTTCCCGTTTGGCTCACGGAATACGGCGATCTAAACGATCAGGACAAGACCTTTGAAAACCAATGGAAGAAATTTTCGCTTGCCGCCAATCGACGCGCCCTGACCGCTCTCAATCAAGGCGCTACCGCCATCTTTTTCTGTATTTGTTTACCAGCCTGAAGACCTCGTAGATTCGGGCCCCTCGAAGGTTTCGCTGGACAAAAGCCCACCTTTCCGCTAGCGTACAGTAAATGAAAGCATCCGGTCGCAGCGGTCCTGCGGACGATAGGGAGCAGCGCGAAGTCGTCGAGTTAGTCCCCAAGCAAGAACTCGACCGAGCCCAGCGGCAGATCGAACGGCTGCAAAAGGAGAACGAGCAACGGAAGCAGGAGAGTGAGCGCTTGAAGCAGGAAAGCGAGCGCTTGAAGGAGGAGATCGAGCGGCTGCGCAAGGAACTGGAAGCCGCGCTACGAGCGAGCAAGCGACAAGCGGCACCACATTCTCGCGGGGAACTGAAACCCAACCCCAAGCCCCCAGGCCGGAAACCCGGCCGCGCGTACGGCCGACGCGCCTGTCGCCCCATCCCGCCGCGCGTCGATGAAGCGTTCCACGTTCCGTTGCCCGCGCGCTGCCCGCATTGCGGAGGCGGCGTGAAGTTGGAGCGCCGCGAGCCGCAATACCAGGAAGAGATCGTGCGGCGCACCGTGGTGCGCCGCTTTGATATCGCCGTGGGCCGCTGCCGCCGGTGTGGCCGCCGAGTCCAAGACCGGCATCCGCTGCAAACGTCGGATGCGGTGGGCGTGGGCAGCGTGCAACTGGGGCCGGAGGCCTTGACCTTGGCGGCGGTGCTGAACAAGCAGATGGGGCTGTCGCTGGGGCACACACGACAAGCGCTGGCTTATGGGTTTGGACTGCGGGCGAGTCGCGGCGGGCTGTGCCGGGCCTTGGCGCGAATGGCGAACAAGGCGGCTCCCAGCTACCGCGGACTGGTGCAAGCGGCACGACAGAGCCTGGTGAACAGCGTCGACGAGACCGGCTGGAAAGTGGGCGGACGGCTGCAGTGGTTGCACGTGGCGGTCAGTGCGGAAGTGACCGTGTATGCGATTCGGCCGGGGCGCGGCTACGAGCAATCGAGGGAAATTTTGGGGGCAGACTACCAAGGGTTTCTGGTGCATGACGGATGGGCGCCCTACTACCGCTTTCGAGGGGCGTTCCACCAAAGTTGCGTGAGCCACCTGCTGCGGCGGTGCAAAGAGATGGCCCAGATCGCCTCTCCCACGGCGGCGACCTTTCCGCTGGCAGTGCGAGGCCTCCTCGAAGTCGGCCTGCGATTACGGGATCGTTACCAGCAGGGTGAGATCTCCGAGCACGGTCTGAGGACGGCGACCGGACGGCTGGAGGCCCAACTGGACCGGCGGCTGGAGAAATCTTATCGGCATCCGGCGAACCGCCGGCTGGCGCGTCATCTGGGACACGAGCAACTCTGGTTGTTCACCTTTCTGCACTGTCCCGGTCTGGACGCCACCAACCACGCGGCGGAGCGGGCGATCCGAGGGATGGTGATTGCGCGCAAAGTGTGGGGTGGAAACCGGACTGGGGCGGGAGCGCGCACCCAGCAGATTTTGGTCAGCGTGCTGCGCACCTGCTGGCAACAAGGCAAGGACGCCTTCGTGCGCCTGGTCTCGTTGTTGCGCTCGCCGCGAGTCGAGACCTTGGACATTGTGCCCGGCGCCGGTTGACCCGCGCCACCGCTGAAAGCATGCCTCCCACCGCGACCCCGAAAGTAGTGACCTTCTGCGGGCGCACTTTCTTCGCACAGGAACTGGAGTTGATGCGTCAGACCGTGGCGGAGTGTTCGGCCCTGGGGGTGACCGAGATCTCGCGCACCGTCTGTGAGCTGTTGGAGTGGAAGCGGCCCAACGGGAAGCTGAAGAATCACGAGTGCCGGCAACTGCTGGAGCAGCTCCAAGCCGAGGGAGTGCTGACGCTCCCCGCCCTGCGGAACTTGGGAGGGAGGGGTCCGCGGCGGATGGACATCAGTCGGCCAGGCTTCCAGCCTGCGCCTCTGGAGTGCGCGGTGAGCGAGTGCGAGCCGCTGGAGTTGGCCTTGGTGGAAGGCCGGGCGGAGAGCCGGTTATGGCGCGAGCACGTGGAACGCTATCACTATTTGGGATGCCACGTGCCGTTCGGGGCGAACTTGCGGTACTGGGTGCGGAATCGCGATCGGGAACTGGCCTGCCTCCTGTGGACCTCACCGGCCTGGAAGATGAAGCCCCGAGACGCCTGGATCGGGTGGAGCGACGAGCAACGACAACGCCACTTGCAAGGGATCGTCAATAACGGACGGTTCCTGATTCTGCCCTGGGTGCGGGTCAAGGGACTGGCCAGCAAGATTCTGGCGCTGAACGCCCGGCACCTGCCGCACGACTGGCAAACCCGCTACGGGCATCGTCCACTGCTGCTGGAAACGCTGGTGGACGCGCAGCGCTTTCGAGGCACTTGCTACCGGGCCGCCAACTGGATCTATGTAGGGCAGACCGCCGGTCGCGGCCGCATGGATCGGGAACACAAAGCCCACGGTCAAGCCATCAAAGACATCTACGTGTACCCGCTCGTCCGCGATGCCCGGCAACGCCTATGCGGCGATCTCGCGCGGTAAACAAATACGGTGGGCTTTTGTCCAGCGAAACCTTCGAGGGGCCCGAATCTACGAGGTCTTCAGGCTGGTAAACAAATACATTTCGTCTAGCGGCAGGCCGGATTTGGGTTGCTGGCTAAGGAACCTCCGCAAAATAACTTGAACAACTTTAGCGGTTGCGGGCAGCCGGTTTTGGGTTCCTCGGCCGGATGGTATAGTTCCATTCCCCGTGAAAGTCGTGCGGCTCGATATTAAGCGAACGCATCTGATCGTCCGTCACTTTGACCTTCAAGGGATACTTGCGCTTGTCCAATCGGGCTTTGATTTTTAATCCGGTCTTGGTCATGGTGGCTCCTATCAGTTTGACAACGACCTCGTGGCTCACGAGAGGACGCCCTCTCCAATTCATGCTGATGTAGGAAAAGAGCCGATGCTCGATCTTATTCCACTTGCTCGTGCCGGGTGGCAGATGACAGACGGTCACCCCTAAACCGGTGTCGTCCGCGAGCGCCTGCAACTCCACCTTCCAAAGCCGTAAGCGGTACCCGTTGCTTCCACCGCTATCCGCGCAGATGAGCAATTGCCGCGCCTCGGGATACTCTTCGCACCCCAGGGCGCTCCACCATCGGCGAATGCTCTCCACCGCAAAGCTCGCCGTATCGTGGTCGCGTCCGACGTTCACCCATCCTTGGTTGCGGGCCACATCATAAACGCCGTAGGGAATCGCCTTGGGTTCCTCGGGATCGATAAAATCGTGGATCTTGACCTTTTCCGGCTTCCCCTGCGGCCGCCAACGACGGCCTTGATTGTAATAGCGCCCAATCAATTCCTTCTTCTTCGTGTCCACGGAGATCGCCGGATCCCCGGCCCTCAGGAAACGCCGAACCTGGTTGTTCAAATACCGAAACTGCCGGTCTCGATCCGGGTGATTCGCACCCTCCTCCAAGGTCTTCAGGTTGGCTTGGAGGCTGTAACCCATCTCGGCCAACAGCCGACCCACGGTGTCCGCACTGATCGGATGCCCCTCTTGGGTCAGGGCCTCCGCCAGCTGGGACGTGCTTTCGCACGTCCACAAGAGCGGCGACATCGGGTCTCCTCGCGTGCTGACTTCCACCAACTCTTTCAACCGCTTCAAAATCCGGGGATGCTGAACCACGATTCGCTTCCGACCAGCTCCCGGCGTCCGAATCTGATGAGGCGCTCTCTTCCGCTCGGGATGTTTGAGCTCCTCCAAGGCCCGGTGAATCGTACCGCGCGCCATCCCGGTGGCGTGCGCCACAGCGGAAACCCCGCCATATCCCAGCGACCGCGCTTCCAACGCCGCTGCCAAGCGAAGCTGCCGTTCGTTAAGATGCGGCATCAGCGCCAACAACCGTTCACGAAATCCCTCCGCACTGGCCACCTCTGTAGCGTATATGATTCAGCTAACTTGTTCAAGTTAATTTGCGGAGGACCCTAACCCTTGGAGAGTTGAAAAAATCGCGGCGGTACTGCTGCGCGTGGACGTGTTGATGTAGCGATCATCGCTTGTCCCAACGATGTTGCGGTCCAATGATTGTCGCTGTTGTCGCCGTTGACGCCGCCCGCGGCGTCGGCCCAGACCTTGCCGTCCGTGTCCTGCATCTTCAGGAAGTAGCGGTTGCCGAAGCGGACCTCTTCCAGGATTTGCTCGTGGGTCGGGTCGCCCGGACGGGGCTCGGCAAAGTTACGCAGCAGGTTGAGGAGCGCGATGCCGTTCAGCATGGTGACGTCCATCCACTTGCGCAGGTCGCCGGCGTCATGCCAGCCGCCCACCACGTCCA
>DASWCA010000126.1:0-3240 GCA_036390355.1 Acidobacteriaceae bacterium | reverse complement strand
CCCTCACCGCAGCATCCGAGCCGTCACCAGCTTTCCTTCCAGATGCCTCTCCAGCACTTCAATCGCAAACCTGCGCAGATCCGACGCCCGCCCCTTCGGCCACTCCTCCTCGGCCAGACCCTTCACCGTCCCGCGAAACATCCGCGTCGCCAGCACAACCGACTCCGCGGAGATCGCCATGCTCCCACCCTTGCGGTCGTCGGCACACGTCACGCCGTCGCTGAGCCCCGAGTACCACACCGTCCCGCCGCGCAAATCTAAACCGCACGCCGCACAATGCCCCAACTCCGGCATCCACCCCATCAGCCGGTTCATCCACAGGGCGAAGTAGGTGATCGGCATCCAAACGCGCCCCACCTGCAACTCATCCAGCACCGCCAGCGCCAACCGGAACACCGCATCCTCCGGAGCGCCCTCCGGCAGCGCCTCCTCCAGCACCTCGGCGACCATCTCCAGAGCCGCCACCCGCGCATAGTCCACCGGCCGCGTCATCGGCGACGACAGAATCTCAAACGCATCCAGCCGGACTAGTTCCTGCCTGGGCTTTTCGGCATACGAAGCTCGTACATGCGTCATCGGCTCCAGCGCGCCGCCAAACCGCCTCCGGCTGCGCATCGCGTGCCGAGCCACACCCTTTACCCGACCCTGATCCCGCGTAAACAGGCTCACCAGCAGGTCCGCCTCGTGGAACGGCCAAGTGCGCAGTACGATCGCCTCACCCACATGCTGGATCATCCGCCTACCCTAAAGCCTCATCATCGATAACGTCGTCATTCTGACTCGCAGAGTCAGAATCTCCGTGGTTGTTCTTCTCGTCCCGCACAAACAAAACGCGCAGCCCCAACTTCGGAACCGCGCGTCTGCACCAACTAACAACTAACAACTCGCTTCACCTACCGCCCAAAATGCGCGGCGTTCTTGGCCTGATAGTCCGCCCACTTTTCCGGCAGGTCATCGGCAGCGTAAATCGCCGAAACCGGACACACCGGCACGCAAGCTCCACAGTCAATGCACTCCACTGGATCGATGAACAACTGGTCCGACTCGGCAAACCCAGCTTCGTCCTTCTTCGGATGGATGCAGTCCACCGGGCAGGCATCCACGCACGCCACATCCTTGGTTCCGATACATGGTTCCGCAATCACATAAGCCATCTTGCAATCTCCCTTGATTTTCTAAAGAAAAGTTCCGCGCTAGTTCTCCGGCCACAATTCTAGCAGCATCCCCGCAAACCGGTTGCTGAAAGCCGACCGCCGATAGCTGATCGCCGGCTCGCTTCCCTTCATCCCGAACCGCCGAACATTGCTCCCCGGGGCGCGGTACCAGACCGTGGCTTTAGACTTCCCCATAAAGCTCCCGCATCCGCTCCGCCAGATCCACCGGAAACACCCTCTCCCCACCGATACCGACGCCCGCCGCCCGAACCTCTTCCGCCGTCCACCACCGAATCTCCTTCATGATGGCGATCTCATCCGCCGTCACCCCACGCAATACCGGCGCCTCCGCCGCACATCGCGCGGTGAACATAAAGTCCAGGTTGTCCCGCATCTCTCCCTGATGCTCAAACTGAGTGGCCTCCTCGTACACCGGCCCCGCGACCTCCACCTCTAACCCCACCTCTTCGCGCAACTCCCTACGCGCCGCCTCCAGCGGAGTCTCCCCCGCCTCAATCTCCCCACCCGGAGTCAGCCAGAAGGCAAACTGCCCATTCGCCCGCATCACCACACACCGAATCAGCAATACCCGCCCCGCCGGATCAAACACCATCACCCGCGCCGTCCGTCGAGATCTCACGTCACGTCACCCTTCGCAATTGCTCAATTGTCCGAGGGTTTGCCTACGTGATCGATCACTACGACCTCCACGTTACCCTTCGCCGGATTCAACTTAAGCCCAAGCTGGTCCTCAATCGCTCCGAACAACGACGGCAGCGCCGAATCCACAGCCTGGCTCTCGTCCCATTCCAGCTTCACATCGTAACTCCCATTCAGCCCGGTATGGTCCACCACCGGCCGCCCCGCCTGCCGCCGAAGTAAACCCGCAAGGTCTCCCATCGATATCCCTGCCGCCGCCAACATCTTCCTGGTCGGAGATCCATTCACACTCATCGTGGGCTCCGAGTCCCCCGTGTGCTGCTTCAACTTCGCTTCACCCTTCTGCACCACCAGCCAATACACCGGACGCTCCCTCGTCTCGCGATGAAACTTCAACTGGAACCGCTCCTCCAACAGAGCCAGCAATAGCTTCTGAAACTCCTCTGGCCGGAGCGTGGCCGCTTCTCCTGTCTTCGCCTCGATGTCATAGCGGGCGGTGTCCACCCAATCCGGCGCTCCTGACATCTGCGTGTCCTCGACACCCAGCGCCTGCCGAATCATCTTCCTAACAGAAACATTCTTGCCCTCATACCTCCCTCCCGGCAGAAAATTCGTCTCCGACGGATCCTCGGCATTCTCATGGGGCCTGATCGAAGCGACCTCAAATGACGCCGGACCAGCCGCCGCTGCTTGAGCCTGTATGTGCGGACAAAACACAACCACGCCAGCAAGCGCCACGCCTGCGGAAACCCACCCGGCCGCAAAACGCAGAAGAAGTTTAAACACAATGCGATCGATCATTGGCCCGAAATCGCCCTCCAGATGCCTTATTCCAATCGAATACGCAGGCGAACCCGGATTTGTTCAGCGGAATGGAACAATCCGCAATCGGCTTATCTCCCCGCTGCCGCCCGTCGCGCCGCAAACTCCGCCGGAGTCGGAATCGGCTCCAGCCCACGCCCTGCAAACATCTCCCCAAACAAGTGCGACATCTCCATCACGATCAGCCCATTCGTCGCCAGAACCTCGCTGGAATCCATCCGGAACTTGCTGCCATCGAACCGCGTCACTGAACCGCCCGCCTCTTCCACCATCAAATACCCCGCGCTCGTATCCCACGGATTCAGATGGAACTCCCAGAATCCATCCAGCCGCCCGCACGCTACATACGCCATATCCAGCCCCGCCGACCCCGCCCGCCGCACTCCATGCGACCGCAGCGTAATCTCCTGATAAAAATGAATATTCGGCGACACATGCCGCTTATGCGAAGGAAATCCAGTCGCCGTCAGCGACTCCTGCAACTTCGCCGTCTTCGAAACATGGATCGCCCGCCCATTCAGAAACGCGCCCCGCCCGCGCTCCGCGGAAAACATCTCGTCCCGCAGCGGGTCGTAGATTACCCCGGCCACCATCTCCCCGTCCT
>DASWCA010000125.1:0-13807 GCA_036390355.1 Acidobacteriaceae bacterium | reverse complement strand
GCAGCCAGGGCAAAGGGAAGGACAAGCACCGGAAACCTCAGTAGTTCAAAGTCTTCGATGCATCCACGAAGGCGGGCGAGCGTATCTGTCCATTGCCGCGGGCCGGGATTTGGGATGTGCGGGTGACAAAAAAAGTCAGCGTGGCCGCGTTTCAATCGCCGAACCCATCCGTCTCATGCTTATCCTCTATTCTCAAGCAGAGGCTCGTCCGAATGGCTTTCCCCGGAATTCTCCTTCTGCCCGCCGCCGTGTTGCTGGCCCTCGCGCCGGCCGCCTTCGCGCAACCCGCCGCGCCGATCGCGCCCGCATTCGACGTCGCCTCCATCCGCCAGAACATCACTTCCACCGACGGTCACCACCACATATACAACGATCATTCCGAGAGCCACTTCCGCACCGTCAACGTCTCGCTCGAGGATCTGGTTCAGTACGCCTACGGCCTGCCGAAGACGCAGATCCTCGGCGGCACCGCCTGGTTCGACTCCACCACGTTCGACATCGACGCCAAGTCGGACGCAGCCGCCGACGCCCAGCTCAAAGCGCTCCCCGATGACGAGGCCAGGAAACGAAAGATGCTCATGGTGCAGGCTCTGCTCGCCGACCGCTTTCAGTTCAAGGCGCACCAGGAGACACGTGAGTTGCCTGTCTATGCGCTCGTGGTCGCCAAAGGCGGCCCGGCGTTCAAGCCGTCCGACGCCAACGGCACGACCGTCAGCATCACCACCGGCTCCGGCATCAACCGCATCCACGTGCAGGGCAGCGACAACACCATCGATCTGCTCGCCCGCGAACTCGCCCAGCAACTCGGCCGCGTCGTCGTCGACAAGACCGGCATCGATGCGCGCTACGACATCACGCTCCGCTGGACGCCCGACGACCGTCCTGCACCGCTGCTCAACGGCGCGCCCGACCCTTCGGCGCCACCCGGAATTTTCACGGCTATTCAAGAGCAGCTCGGCCTGAAACTTGAATCGACGAAGGGCCCGGTGCCGGTTCTCGTCATCGATCACATCGCCATGCCGTCAGACAACTAGCTCGACCGAAAGAGGGACACGCCAATGGCCGTAACCGCATCGCGCAAATTGCACACCACGCTTCTCGCCGCAGCCGGATGGATTGTCTTCGCCGGGTGCCCCATTCATGCGGTTTCATCGCATGGGTGGGGTCTGGCGCTCGCCCAGTTACCGCCGATGCCAGGCGGTCCCGCCGCGGAGGCGGCTGCCAGCGCTGCGCCTCTTCCTGTGCCAACCTTCGACGTGATCTCGGTGAAGCCGGACAAGACGGGCAGCGGCATGATGCGGATGCAATTCACCCAGGATGGCCTGAGGGCCGACAACCTGCCCGTCCACATGCTGCTTATCGAGGGCTACGGCCTGAATGAGGACCAGCTCCTCAGCGAGCCGGGATGGACGAAGACCGACAGGTTCGACGTGGAAGCCAAGGTCGCCGGTCCCGACGTCGCCGCGTTCACGAAGCTGCCGTTCGACCAGCGGCGTGCGATGTTCAAGCAGATCCTCACCGAACGCTTCAAGCTGGCTGCTCACAACGAGAAGCGCGACCTTCCTGTCTACGTTCTCACGGTGGGAAAGGGCGGCCCGAAGTTCAAGGAGTCGAAGCCGCTCGATCCTGCGAGTGCCGATGACAAACCCGGCAACGCTAGGTTCGGAGGCCCCGGCGGTCAAGGCGGTCCTGACGGACCTTCGGCCAAGTTCGGCACCCAAGGCGGTCCCGGCGGTCCTGCGGACAAGTCCGGTGGCCCGGGCGGCCCAGGTCCGCGGCGAGGTCCGGGCATCATGATGGGCAGGGGAAAAATCCAGGCCCAGAGCATCAGCATCACGATGTTTGCCACGGTCCTCTCGCGGCAACTCGGCCGCACCGTGATCGATAAGACCGGGCTGACCGGCAACTACGACATCACGCTTGAGTTCACTCCCGAAGGCGGCGGCGGTCCCATGCCCGGCGGCCCGCCGGGAGGTGGTGAGGGCGGGTCCACTGGCGCGCCGCCTCCGCCTGACTCCACCGGCCCGTCGGTCTTCACCGCAATCCAGGAACAGCTAGGCCTGAAGCTCGACGCTACCAAAGGCCCAGCCGACGTGCTCGTGATCGACCACATCGAGAAGCCGACGGAGAATTGAGGAAGCGGCAGCATATCGTTGGACGCAAAGGACCGCACGATGAAGGTCAGGTCGCAGCTTTCGATACTATTACTCGGCGCAATCGCCGTCACGTCGTCCGCCCTGCGCGCGCAGACGGCGTCTGTCGCGCCTGTTCCGCCGCTGACTTCGGATGTCAAGCTTATCGTCTTCGAGGTCGTCTCTGTCCGGCCGAACAACCAGGACACGCGCCACTTCCAGCGTCCGTTCTCCGGCGACGGAATGGTCCTGGAGTATCTAACGCCCCAAAATCTCATCGCGTTGGCGTACAACCTGGATCCGGACATAAGTCTCATCTCCGGCCTGCCGGAATGGGCCAAATCGGACCGTTACGACATTCGCGCGAGAGTTGCCGAGTCCGATGTTGCCGCATGGAAGACCTACAACGAGAAAATGCGTTGGAAGGTGCTCCAGCAAGTGCTATCGGACCGCTTCAGGCTCAAGATTCATTCTGAAACCCAGCAGCGCCCCATCTACTCTCTGGTGGTTGCCAAAGGCGGCTCAAAGATCAAGCAGGTCGAGCCTCTCGCAAACGACCCCAAAGGCTTTGTCGAGCCGAAGAATGTCGGAGTTGAGGTTGGCCATCACGCCACGATGGATGCCTTCGTGCACCACCTGTCCCGTTCGCATTTCGGCCTCGACCGCCAGGTTTACGATCACACCGGCCTTACCGGAAACTACGACTTCACTCTGATCTACGCACCTGTCCGGCTCTCCGCAGGGAGTGAAGAGGGTACAGCCAGCGATCCGGCCCAAGCTTCGATCTTCACCGCTATACAGGAGCAACTCGGCCTGAAACTCGAATCCACTAAGGGCCCAGTCGATGTTCTTGTCATCGACCACATCGAGAAGCCGACGGAAAATTAAGCATCACGATCGCGAGGCGTCATCATGACCAGCCTGCAACCGCAACCCGCTCCTGCAAATGGCCAGCCCGGCGGCCTCGGATTATTTTCCTCTGGCGTGGGCGGCCATGAGGACACGCGCTCAACGTGGACGCTCGCGATTGCGGGCATGGTGTTTGCCGCAATTGCCGCCGATCTGCTGTGCCTAAGTCCGCGCTGGTTCTCCGGGTCGCTGATCTCGGTGGCGTATCAATCAGCGAAGATCGTCGCCATCACGGCTGCGACGGGCGGCGCGGCGGTATGGATCCTGTGGTACTTCGTCAGCGACAAGCCCTCGGCAGGGCCGGCGTGGATTGCGCGCAACCTGAGCACGGTGTGGGTCTTCCTGCCGTCGTTCGCGCTGCTGTACCAGTGGAACTCAGCGTGGATGCTGTTCGTCGCGGCGCTGGCTACGTGCGGGATGGCGTTCAGCCTACGACGGTTGCTGCCTCTCGCGGCCGAGGCGAGCGCAATACCGGATCGGCGCGATGCTATTTTGCCCAGCCTCGATGGACTGCCGCCGGCCGACTCGCCGCTGGCGCTCGCGTTCTCGATAGCGATTCTGGCGCAGGCGTCGATCATTCTCGCGGCGGGCGTGTCGCTGTTGCTTGGATCGCTGCTGCTAGCCATCGGCGTGTTTCTGTTCGCATGGCGCTGGAGCGCGTCCGAACCGCGTGCGGCGCGCTGGTGGACAGGCACGCATCCGCCGCTGCGGCAGGTGGCGTTCGCCATTCTGTTCACTGCGCTGACGCTGATTCCGTGGTCGGTGGGTCACCGGTTCGATATCTTCGGCGCAAGCCGCCCGTATACCGCGGCGTCTCCCGGCACGCGCCCACCCGCGCAGGCGGAGACCTCGAAGTCGGGCTACTTCGGCATCATCCTGTATCCGCCGCCGCAGAAGAAGGAACTGGTCGCGCCGGTGCTGCATTCGAATTCGCTGCTGAGTTCCACGCTGTCGAAGCCGATGAAGATTCCGTTCGACGGGCCTTACTGGTACTTCAAGAACGGGCGCAGGCCCGGGCCGAAGGCTCACGTGGCACGCGGTAGATCCACCGACGTCAACGTGCGGTCCACCGATCTCGATCCGTTGATGATGGAAGCGCACCAAAAGCTGGGCGTGCCCATCGACCTGTCTACGTGCGGCGAGATCGATGTCGACCTGACGAATGCCGACACGCGCATCGGCGAGATTGATCTCGCACTGCTGCTCACCGATTCGACCGCGCCCGGCAGGCCAGGGCAACTGCTGCACGGACTTCCCATCGCTTCCAGCGAACTCGACCCGATCCCCGCGAACCGCGCGCCGGTGAAAGAGACACTGCGGTTTACGATTCCGCATCCGGCCACCGTGCGCCGCTTCGACGAGATTACGGTCGCGTTCCGGCTGGCGCCGCGGCACGGCCGTGCGGGCGCAAAGATCTCCATCGACAGCTTCGAACTGATGCCGAAACGATGAGGCTCACTCCCTTCGCTTGATATGCTGGACATCGGCCGTCCGGGGATTAAGAGCTCTCCCAACTGACAACTAACAACCAGCAACTCCTCATGTTCCTCCGCAAACTCACCATCGAACGCATCGACGCTGCCGGCGCGGCCCACCCGTGCCCGATCGCGCACCTCGACAGCTTTGCCATGCGCAACTTCACCAACGATGCAGTCTTCGACGACACGCTGCCCATTGCCGACGGACTGCTCGAAGCCGGCGCGCGCGTCCCTATCGACCGCCTCCGCGTGGCGATGGAAGACTGGTTTCGCCGCAAAAGCTACCTCGCGCCCACCGATCACCTCCGCATCGTGGAGATGCCCGCGAAGCAACCGAAAGAGTAGGTGCACCGTCTTTCCCTCGAACCTCGAACCTCGAACCTCGAACCTCGAACCTTTGCTCTAAATGTGGTCGCGAAGATATTTGCTGAGCGCAGTTGCGGTCCTGGGCAATCCCTGAGACTCCAAAGAGTGGAGATATTCCTCCACTGTCTTTACAGGATTCTTGAGGCTTGTACGATGGTTCTCCGCTGCTTCGGCGACCAGAGCCGGCGAGATGTCAAATAGGTACAGGATGAATTCGTCGGGGTGCTGCGCCTCGATATCGAACTGCTGAAGGGTTTGGGCTGGGAAGTCCATCAGATTGCAGGTCACAAGGATGCTGGCCCCGCCGTGGACTGCGGCTGCCAGCACATGCCGGTCCCGCTCGTCCGGCAAAACAAGGTCGGGAATGAGATGCTCGTATCCGGTTACGAGCGCATCGGGTGCAGCCTTATCCATGAGCTGCCGGGTGCGCTCCAACTGACCGCGTGTGAGGTCTGGGCGGTTCTCCAGAAGGCTGCCGATCCATTCTTCATGGACATCGGCGGACCACTTTGCGCGAAAGACTCCCATCAGCGCGAGGTGCATAAGAAGGTTGCGCAGCCCGGCTGGATAGAGCACGTTGGCATCGTAGAAAACAATAAACGCCACGGATCAGATCCCGATCTCCTGGTCATAGGCCGCGAGTTCGGCAAGAGCCGCCCGGCGTTCGGCGTCGGTATGGCGTTTATAGGACATCAGGGATTCAAAGCGAACACGGCGATGGGTGCCAACCTTCCGATACTCGATCCTCCCCTCGTCCAGAAGTTGGATCAGGGAAGGCCTTGAGATGTTAAGCACGTCCGCCGCCTCCTGCGTCGTCAGCTCTGCATGGACTGGAATCAAGGTGACAGCGTTGCCCCGCGCCATCTCCTCGAGGATGCGAACCAGCATCTTGACCGCGGAGGCTGGAATCCGAAGAGTGTCGTCCTTCCGGGCGCCGACGACGCGAACGCTCAGCGGAGTCGTGGAACGAGTGCGGGGCGCAAGCAGGCGGCTCGTCTCCTTGGCGAGATGTACGTCCGTTTCAGAAGGAAGAGTTTGGGGCAGAAGGGTCTGGGACATCTGAATCACCTCGGATTCATTGTCCCACGTAATCGAAGCAAACGCAATCAATCGCAATATACGAAACTCCCTGAACCCGCGCGACGCGGTCCCCGAGGTCGAGCAGGGCAGGACGCGTGCACGATTAGGGCGCAATAACCGTTCCTTCCTGTTCCCAATAGTTCCCAATAGCGCTAAGAGGTGCCATCCATTCCACCGTGCTTCAATAACCTGCGGGTTCAAAATTCAATCCTCGCGGAGACCGTCGCGAAGCAACCCAAAGAGTAAGCGCACGTCTTTTCCTCGAACCTCGAACCTCGAACCTCGAACCTCGAACCTCGAACCTCGAACCTACCCCAGCGTCGCCATATCGATCACGAAGCGGTACTTCACGTCGGCCTTTACGACGCGTTCGTAGGCCTCGGCCAGTTTGTCGACCGAGGTCAGTTCGATTTCGGAGACGATGCCATGCTCCGCGCAATAGTCGAGCATCTCCTGGGTCTCCGGCATGCCGCCGATCATCGATCCGGCAAACGAGCGGCGGTTGGTGATGATGGCAAACGGCGCGATCGCGGGCGGAGCCTCGGGCAGCCCAACCTGGCACAGCGTTCCGTCCAGCCGCAGCAGGCCTAGATACGGATTCACATCATGCGGCGCCGCAACGCAGTCCAGCAGGAAGTCGAAGCTGCCCGCGTGCTTCGCCATCGCGGCCGAGTCCTTCGAGATGACCACCTCGTCCGCGCCCAGCTTCTTCGCGTCGGCGATCTTCGACTCGGACGTGGTGAACTGCACCACATGCGCGCCGAACGAGTGCGCGAACTTCAGCCCCATATGCCCAAGCCCGCCCAGACCGACGACACCGACCTTCTTCCCCGGTCCAACCTTCCAGTGCCGCAGCGGCGAGTAGGTCGTAATGCCCGCGCACAGCAGCGGCGCGACAGCCGCGAGCCTGTCGCCCAGCTTCGGCGAGATGGAGTGTACATAGCGCGCGTCGCAGACGATGTTGTTCGAGTAGCCGCCATGCACCAGCACGCCGTCGTAGCCCTTCGCGTTGTAGGTGCCGACAAAACCCTTCTCGCAATACTGCTCCTGGTGCGCCTCGCAGTTCGCGCAGACGCGGCAGGAATCGACCATCACGCCGACGCCCGCAAGATCGCCCGCCTTGAAGCGGGTCACGTCCGCGCCGACGGCTGTCACGCGCCCAACGATCTCATGCCCCGGAACCATGGGATAGATCGCGTTGTGCCACTCGTCGCGCACCTGATGAATATCCGAGTGGCAGATGCCGCAGTAGGCAATCTCGACGACAACGTCGTTCGCGCCGGGGTCGCGTCGATCAAAGCTGTAGGGGACAAGCGGGGATTTAGTATCGTGCGCGGCGTAGCCGTGGGACTTCATTTGTTTCTTCTCCTGGCGTGCGTTCTTCGATTAGAGATGCATTGCAAACACCTCGTCGATTCATTCGCCGAATCAACGACCGAAAGTGAAGTTCACATTAATGGTAGTTTCCACCTCGGTCGGAACCCCATTAAGTGTATATGGCTTGTAAGTCCACTTTCTCACCGCTGCGATGGCGGCAATCGCAAGATTCGGGTCCGGTGTCGAAACGAGGTGCAGCATTTCAATGCGGCCATCGCGCCCGATGATAGCGTGCATCACAACTACGCCGGAGACGCGGTTATCCTTGGCTATTTGCGGGTACACCGGCTGGACTTGGGTCAGAATCTTCCCGGCCATTGTGCCTGAACCAACGCGGACCGCACCCGCCGTCACCGATTCCATGTCGGCTCCAGGTGTGAAATCGGCATCAGCAATTTGCATGCTCGCAAGCGCCGTCACGTGTGCGGACATGACCTTTCTCCCGTCCGACTCTCCGGCCAGATCAACCGCGACAGACCGGCCCTGGAAGGTGCCCATGCGATTCCGCACAAACATCAGCGAACCCAACTCGGTCGAAATTCTCAGGCTGTCCTTCCCGGGATCGAGGCAGAAGGTAGGGAAGAGTCCCAGCGGAGGGTACGCGACGTTCTTCAATGGTTGGTCGAGCATGACGCAATCAAGCGCCACGTTCCCGAACTTCTCCTTGCGCAGGTCAGGCTTGGAGTCGTCGATCTCCGACTCGTGCGGCATCGGATGCACCACCTGCTCCAGCAGATCGTCTAGAATCGCCGGCTCGTAAACCTGACTCTTGGTCACAAAAAGCCCGTCTTTGTTGTGCAATTGCGTCACGGTGTAAGACGGCATGGTGTAGGTCACGCGTCTCAGTTCCGGACTCGCCCACCACTCTTCCACACTGCCTTGCTCGATCGGCTTGCCCTTGGCGTCGAAGAGCTGGACATCCATCTTCAGGTGCCACGGCAGCAGACCAGGCGTGTCGATAGAATTCGCAGCCGCAGTCGCGTGGAGGCGGGCCGCCAGCGCTGCCGCATCTTGCGCCACCGCCTTCCCTGCAGGCGTAAAAGCACAGAACATCATCGCACCGGCCAAGGAAATAGCTTTGCCGCAACGAGGCATCGACTTCCTTCCTATTCGTCGTAATGCAGCAGGCTGAAGACGTCGTACTCAGGGAACTTCGCACGGCCTTTGAGGAAATCGAGCTCCACGGCGAAGCCGAGGCCGGCGATTTCGCCGCCAAGCTGCCGCACCAGCTGCACCGTCGCCTGCATCGTCCCGCCGGTGGCGAGCAGGTCGTCGACGATGACCACGCGTTGCCCCGGCTCGATCGCGTCGAGGTGAATCTCCAGCGCGTCGGCGCCGTACTCCAGGTCGTAGCTGACGCGCGCGGTCTTCGCCGGCAGCTTCTTGGGCTTGCGTACCGGCACGAAGCCCGCGTTCAGCCGGTACGCCAGCGCCGGGCCGAAGATGAACCCGCGCGCCTCGATACCGAGCACCAGGTCGATCTCCTTGCCGATGTAGTGCGCCGCCAGCGCGTCGGTCAATTGTGCGAAGCCCTTCTTGTCCTTCAGCAGCGTGGTGATGTCGTAGAACAGAATGCCCGGCTTGGGAAAATCCGGAACGGTGCGGACAAGGTCCTTCAGCGCTTCACAGTCGATCTCTTTCCTCAGCTTCACTACCACGCTCCTTCGATTTCGAATGTCTTCAGCGCCGCGCCTTCGCTGTCGGCGAGCTGGTGTTCGACGACCTGGTCCACGCGGCTTCCGCGAGAGCCTTTGGCCAGCGCCAACTGCAGGTCTTCCAACTGGTCGGGCTCGCCCGCGGCCAGCACTTCGACATCGCCCTCCGCAGTGTTGCGGACCCAGCCGCGCAGTCCGATCTCCGCCGCCTCGCGATGCACGAACCAGCGAAACCCTACGCCCTGCACCCGCCCTTTGACCAGAAAATGCTGCACCATAATTTGTTATTGGATCTGGTAGACGTACGCGTCCGATGTGTAGCGATTGCCAATCGTCTGGCCCCCCAGACGCATTCCGCTCACGCTCCTGGCCTTGCCGAATATCTTGCGAAGTTCTCGGATAAAGGGGTCTTTCGTCGGAAGGATCATGATGGGAGGAAGAGGGGTGTCGAACTTGCCGTGCAAAATCCCATGAACCTTCCTGCCTGCTTTGAGGGAATTGTCCTGGTCGAGCGACGGGGAGGAAAGAACCAGTCTCCAATCGGAGTACTCCGGGAACAGGACGAAGAGGGCTGTGATTTGTTTGATTTGGGCCGCATCGAGCACGGAGACTATCTCCCGGCCAGCGCTTAGATCAGGACCTACCAGCGTTGCTTGATCCATGGCATCACACCATCCTTTCTTCTCAGAATCGCGTCCAGGAGCTCCTCAGCCTGATTTCTGGTCCAGACAGTGTAACGGCTTGTCTCCGACCATTTGATAACCGCATCCCAACAAGTTGCGAAGTCTGGATTCGCTTTACATGTGGCCTCCAACTCGACGTTCAATCTCGAGTGCTTCAAGAGTGTCGGCAGGTCGTGCGTGAATACCTTGTCGGCAAGACCCTTCTCAGGAAAATCGTAACGCTTGACTCCCTTGGCAATGCACGCCTTCAAAGCACACTCTATGGCATACCCAGCTAAGTAGTATGCGCCGCTATACTCTGCTGCTCTAAAAAGAGTTTTGGCTTCACGAATTCTCGTTCCGGCAAGTCTCTGCAAATCGTTCCGGTTCATCTAGCTCGATTCTACGCCCGGCTCATGTACGCGCCTTCTGCGGTATCGACGCGGATCTTTTCGCCCTCATTGATGAACGCCGGAACCTGCACCACCAGCCCGGTCTCCATCGTTGCCGGCTTGGTCACGCTCGATGCGGTTGCCGACTTGATGCCCGGCTCGGTCTCGATCACTGTCATCTCGACGTAGGTGGGCAGCTCGATGCCGACCGCTTTGCCGTCGTGGAAGCTGACGAAGATGGAGAGGTTCGGCGTCAGGTACTCGACGGCGTCGCCCAGCGTCTCGTGCTTCAGCACGGTCTGTTCGAAGGTCTCGTCCATGAAGTAGTAGTCGTCGCCGTCGTTGTACAGGAACTCCATCTTGATCTCGTCGACCTTGACGCGGTCGATGGGGTCGGGCGAGCGGAAGCGCTCCACGAACATGGCGCCGGTGCGGACATTCTTCAGCTTGGCCTGGATGAAGGCGCGCAGGTTGCCCGGCGTGCGGTGCTCGACCGAGAAGACCACGTGAAGCTGGTCGTTGTGCTTGATAATCATGCCCGGGCGCATCTGCGTGGCGGGAATCGACATAAGGAAAACCCCTGATTGTGTTGATTTGCGCGGACCTGTGGGCGAGGAAAACTGCACCACTCCGCAACCTATCTATTGTAGCGTGCTCAAGAAAATAAACAGACTTGCGCGGCAGATTCAGCTTGCAAAAAACCCGGTATCATGGCATCTTCGAACAGATTCTTACGAAAGGACGCCCATTGACGGCTTTCCATAAGCAAACGCAAAGCGGGCAGCGGCAGTCGATCTATCGACCCCGTTGCATCGGGGCGTCGTTTCAGTCGCGCTAAGCGATCTTCAACGCCCTTCCCGCACAACTTAATTTCCGGACATAGGCCGTAGCCGTTGCACGCCTGCGCGTGACGCCCCGCTGTCTCTGTCCCGCCTCGACTCTCAAGCTGCGCGTGCGATTCGCATCGACACGCCCGCTCGTCTGTCGCGATAGTCTCCGCTTTCGGAGGCCCTGTCCTTGCTCCGGCCTGCGCCGGTTAGAAAGCAACGCCATGTTCGAATTTGTGAAGCACATTTTGAGTAGCCAGAATCAGTTTGCCTCGGGCGGCCTGTTGCTGATGATCATCGGCAGCGTCGGCGTCTTTCTGCGCCAACTGCCGGTCAGGTTGTGGGCGTGGATCGTTCATCAGACCACCATGACGATCACCGTCAAGGATGACGATGCCGCCTTCCAATGGGTGAAGGAGTGGTTCCTGGAGCAGGATTTCCTGAAGCGAATCCGTCGCGTGGATATCGACACCACGCTTCGCGGCGAGCAGATGGCGCTGATTCCCGCGCCCGGGCGTCACCTCTTCTGGTACGCCGGACGGCCGTTCTGGGTCTGGCTCTACCGCAGCGAAGAGACCAAGGGCTACAGCCAGCGTCGGGTCGAGTCGCTCACCTTCCAAACCATCGGCAGGAAGCAGATTTTTCTGAAGCAGTTCGTGGACGAGGTCGCGGCCTGCCATCACAAGAATGCGCGGACGACGCCCTACCTCTACGTGTGGGACGACTGCTGGACGTACGTTTCGGCGTACTACCCGCGCCTGCTCGAATCCGTCATCCTCAAGCCCGGCGAGAAGGAACATCTCGTGCAGGATGTTGAGCGCTTCAAGGCATCGCGCCTCCGCTATCGCGAACTGGGAGTGCCCTACCACCGCGGCTACTTGTTGTACGGCCCGCCGGGAACGGGCAAGACGTCGCTGGTCTCGGGTCTCTCGGCCAGGTTCGGCATGTCGATCTACGTGATGAACCTGACGGAGTTCAACGATCGCTCGCTGAAGAGCGCGATGAATGACGTGCCGCAGAATTCGATGATCCTCTTCGAGGACATCGATTGCATGCGTACCGGCAATCGCCGGTCGGACGTAAGCGCAGAGAAGGAACGGGAGGCGCACGCGAATGGCAGCGAGAAGAACCAGACAGCGAACTTCGGCGTCACGCTGTCGGGACTGCTCAATGTGCTCGATGGCTTTCATGCGCCCGACAATGTGGTGTTCATCATGACCACCAATCAGATTGAAGCGCTCGACCCGGCGCTGCTTCGGCCGGGTCGCATCGATTACAAACTTTATATGGGAGACGCCTCTGAATCGCAGCGGATCGAGCTGTATCGCCGGTTCTTTCCTGAAGCGACCGTCGCAGAGGCCAGGGAATTCGCGCAGGCCCACTGCGCGGAAACCATGGCGCAGTTCCAGGGTCTGCTGCTGGGACTGGAACACGGACTCGAGCCGCTGGTGAGCGATCTCGAAGCGCTTGCGATGTCTGGCAAGGTCTAGATGTTCGCCAGTAGCGCGGCCAATAGCGCCGTGCGCGGGACGAGGTGTTCAACCACCACCGATTCGTGCGCGGCGTGCGCGCCTTCGCCGACTGCGCCCAGGCCGTCGAGCGTGGGGACGCCCAGCGCGGCGGTGAAGTTGCCGTCTGAACCGCCGCCCGTCGCTCCCTCGTTCCAGTGGGAAGCCAGCGTAAATATGGCACCGCGTGCTATACTTTCAAAAGATGGGTTCATCGCACGATGCTTTCTCGGCGTTCAAGACAAAGACCTTTGCACGGTTTGCCAGAAAGGCGCGAATCACCGACAGTGAGCTATGGAAAGCCGCAGAGGCAGTGAACCAAGGATGCATCGATGCCGACCTCGGCGGCGGTGTAGTCAAACAACGGATCGCACGTGCAGGGCAGGGCAAATCCGGAGGCTCACGATCGATCATTCTGCTGCGGCGCGGCCATCGAGCGGTCTTTGTCTTTGGATTTGAGAAGAAGGACCAGGCCAACATCAGTGAGCACGACCTTCTTCTATTCCGGGAACTTGCGTTCCTCTATCTGGACGCGAGCAAGAAGCAGATGACGCAATGGATCGAGGCAGGAGCGCTTCAGCGCATAGAGTTTCAGGCGAATCTGAGTGAGGAGGATTGACATGGCAAAATATCGATCGAAAGTCGCAGCCACTGTCCATGAGAGCGTCGCCGACCTCTATAAGGCGGGAGGGGTGGACCGCAAAACCATGCGCAAGTTCGATGCTCTGTGTCTGACTCCGGTCCAGGAAATGTCCCCGGCAAAGATTCGCTCACTTCGCATCCGCGAGAACACTAGCCAGAACGTCTTTGCCGTCTACCTCAACGTCACCCCTGGGCTGGTCAGCAAGTGGGAGCGAGGCGAAAAGCGACCACAGGGTGCGACGCTCAAACTGCTTTCCCTGATCGCCAAGAACGGGCTCGAATCCGTCGCCTAAAGCCATAGCCGACATGCGGCTTCACGCATTTGCGAGCAGCGCGGCGAGCAGCGCGGTGCGCGGGACGAGGTGTTCGATCACCACCGATTCGTGCGCCGCGTGTGCGCCTTCGCCGACTGCGCCCAGGCCGTCGAGCGTGGGGACGCCCAGCGCGGCGGTGAAGTTGCCGTCCGAACCGCCGCCAGTCGCCGCCTCGTCCAGCGTGAATCCGATCTCCGCGGCGAGCTTGCGCGCCTGCTTGTAGAGGGCGGCCGTGCCCGGCTTGCGCTCCATCGGCGGACGGTTCAGGCCTCCGGTGACTTCGAGCCTGCACGCCGGGTCGGCGCAGCGCAGGCCGCGGAAGAGCTTCTCGACGCGCGCTGCGTCGCTGGCCTTCGCGATGCGCACGTCGATGTCGGCGTAGGCATGCTGCGCAATGACGTTCGAGCGCGTTCCGCCGGAGATCACGCCGGGATTCACAGTCCGTCCGACGCCGAGATCGGTGAA
>DASWCA010000124.1:0-4078 GCA_036390355.1 Acidobacteriaceae bacterium | reverse complement strand
CGATGCAGACGTATCGCACGCCCGCGGAGAACTTCCATCGCGATGAGTTTGGCAGCCGGTCTTCGAATTCGAATTCATTCTTCTCGGAGAAGCAGCAGAAGTCGGGTGGGTTCCACCTGTTTGGCGGCGGCAACAATGCACCCAAAGTGTCCGGTGGCGGCCATAACTTCAACAGCGGAAGCTCTGGCGGCGGGTTCCGTCTGTTTGGCGGCGGCAACCACGCGCCGAAGATGTCTGGCGGCGGCAAGAGCTTTAGTGGCGGACATTCTGGTGGCGGTGGGCACTCCAGCGGTGGCGGCCATTCCGGCGGCCACAGCAGCGGACATCGCCACTAGGCCACTAGGTTGATGTGAGGCTAGTGGCCGTAGCCGCCCGGTTCGGTGGAGACTTTGCCGCGAAACATTCCGTAGCTGACGCAAAAGTAGCCTAGAGCAAGTAGCATTCCTAACGACCACCAGATGAGGCCTACGTGAGTGGCGTAGGAGCCGGATAGCGCCTTCGCAATCGTGATGTCGCTCCCCGCATCGGCGGAGGAGGGGAGGACCGTTGGGTAGAGTCCTGCGCATGCCCCAACCAACATGATGGTGAGATAGAGGCACGAAGAGAGAAATGCTTTGAAAGTCTCCTTGCAGTGCGCGAAGCCCTTGATCCCTGCCAGAGAGAGGATCACGAGCACCGGGATGGCAAACAGGACCGGATGCTCTATGTAGTTGTTCAGGCTGCTGCGCCGCACCAGGACAGTTGCCGGCAGGCTGACAGCGGTAATGGCGCAAAGGGCGATCCAGCCAGTTTCGGCGAACCGCCTGGCGCGCTCTTCGAGCTCGCCCGAGGCCTTTGTCGCGAGGTACAGCGCTCCATGGACCGCGAGCGCGATGAATGCCACCAGGCCGCCGATAACCGTGTACCAATCAAGGATTCCGGGGTTTGGTCCGACGCGCCAGTTAGTCCACAAGGGAAGGAAGAAGTACTGGTCCGGACCGATGGGAACGCCGCGGATGACATTGGCGAGTGCGGCTCCGAGAAAGATCGCAAGCAGCGCGCTGGAGAGAAAGAAGAGGCCATCGAAGAAGCTGCGCCACACGCCATTGTCGATGTGCATGCGAAGCTCGATGCTCATGCCGCGCCCGATCAGCAGCCAGAGGACGATCATCAGCGGTAGATAGAAGCCGCTGAATGCGGAGGCGTAGAGCAGCGGGAAGGCGAAGTAGAGAGTTCCACCTCCGGCCAGAAGCCAGACTTCATTGCCATCCCAGACGGGGCCGATGGAACGCATCATGACGAGGCGATCTTCTTCCGTCCGCGCGAGGAATGGATAAAGGATGCCGACTCCGATATCGAATCCATCGAGGACGACATAGGCGGCAACCATGACCGCGACGATCCAGAACCAGATAGCTCCCATCATTTTCTTACCTCGTCTCCCTCGGTGAATCGCAAATCAGGCGGTGATGCCTTCGGGTGTGGATTTGGGTTCGGCGGCGGCATCCGGCCCGGTTTCGATAATCCGGTAGACCATTACGATCCAAAGCACCGAAAGCAGGCTGTACAAGCCCAGAAACCCGAGCAGGGTGAAGAGGCCGTTGCTCGAAGACACATACTTCGAGTAGCCCTCGGATGTGCGTAGCAGGCCATAGACGACCCACGGCTGGCGGCCGATCTCCGCTGTCATCCAGCCTGCCGTGTTGGCGATATAGGGAAGCGGAAAGCTGAGCAGAAGCGGCCACAGCACCCAGCGTGTGGTGAAGAGGCTTCCGCGCCACAATAGAAACGCAGCAACGATCATCAGCAGCAGGAAATACGTGCCCAGCCCCGCCATGATGTGGTAGCTGTAGAAGAGCAGCGGCAGCGTGGTCGGCCACTGGTCGCGCGGAAACTGGTCGAGGCCTTTCACTTCGGCGGCGGTGGTGCCGTAGATGAGGAAGCTGAGAACGTCGTTGGCGACGAGCGGGTTATCGATGCGCTGTTCTTCGAAATTTGGCTGGCCGATGAGTACTACCGGCGCGCCCTTCTGAGTATGGAAGAGGCCTTCCATGCCGGCGATGGCGGCGGGCTGGTGTCTGGCGACGTAACGGCCGTGCAGGTCGCCGGTGGGGAAGATCTGCACGATGCAGGACACAATGCCGGCAATGACGCCGACGCGCAGGAAAACCTTTCCGGCTTCCAGGTTGCGTTTGTCGAGCAGGTAGAAGGCGCCGACGGCGGACATGACGAAGGCGGCGGTGACGACGGCTCCGCACATGTTATGCGCGTATTGGATCCAGCCCCAGGGGTTCATCAACAGGCCCCAGAAGCTGGTGAGCTCGAACGATCCATTCGGCGCGAGGCGGTAGGCGACCGGGTGCTGCATCCACGCGTCGGTGATGATGATGAAGAAGCCGGAGATCCAGGAGCCGACGAAGACCATGAACGCGGCGCCCCAGTGCGCCCACTTCGAGAGGCGCTTCTCTCCGAAGAGGAACAGGCCGAGGAAGGTGGATTCGAGGAAGAAGGAGAAGACGCCTTCCATCGCCAGTGGCTGGCCGATAACTCCGCCGGTGCGGCGTGCGAATTCGGACCAGTTGGTGCCGAACTGAAATTCCATGGGAATTCCAGTGACGACGCCGAGAACGAAGTTGATGGCGAATATCCTGGCCCAGAATCGCGAGGCCTGGTTGTACCGTTCGTCTCCTCTGGTCAGACCGATCGTCTTGAGGATGACGATGAGCAGCGCCAGTCCCATAGTGAGCTGGGGAAAGAGATAGTGGAACGTCACCGTGAAGGCAAAGTGGATTCTGTGGAGGAGGAGTACATCCATGATGGCGACGAGTTTACCTGTTTGTCTGCGGCGCGGGTGTGACAGAGGTCACAACCCTTTCGGAATGGGCTGCGGTCTGAGGCGCGAGTAGAATTCTGGATATGAGTCTTTATTTTGGAGCTGGTTCGCCGACCACCGAAATGTCTCCGGCAGAGGTCAAGGCGAACCTTTTTACTGCGCTGGACAAGCTGGGTCCGCGCAAGCGAGTGCTTGCCGTGCCGCCCGACTTTACCCGAATGCACTCGATGGCCGGGCAACTGACGGAGTACGCCTGGAACTACTTTGGCGACGCGCTGACAGACGTTCTGCCCGCGCTGGGCACGCACAAGGCGATGACCGACCACGAGATCCAGACCATGTACGGGCCGACGCCGCGCGACCTCTTCCGCGTGCATGATTGGCGGAACGACATTGTCACGCTGGGCGAGGTTCCTGGCGAATTCGTCCGCGAGGTGAGCGAGGGCAAGCTCGACTACACGTGGCCGGCACAGGTGAACAAGCTGCTGCGGGACGGTGGTCACGATCTGATCCTTTCGATCGGGCAGGTTGTGCCGCATGAAGTCGTCGGCATGGCGAATTACAACAAGAACATCTTCGTCGGCACGGGCGGCGTGATGGGCATCCATCGCAGCCACTTTCTGGGCGCGGTGTACGGCATGGAACGCATGATGGGACGCGCGGACACTCCGGTGCGGCGCGTGCTGAATTACGCCAGCGAACATTTCGCGACCGAGCTGCCGATTGTGTATGCGCTGACCGTGGTGAGCAAGAATGCTGCCGGAAAACTGGTGATCAACGGGCTGTTCATCGGCGACGACACGGAGTGCTTCGAGCGCGCCGCGGAGCTGAGCCTGAAGGTCAATTTCCTGATGATGGACCGCGAGATTCATAAGGCTGTCGTCTTTCTCGATCCGCATGAGTTCAAGAGCACCTGGCTGGGCAATAAGAGCGTCTACCGGACGCGGATGGCGCTGGCGGATAACGCGGAGCTGATCGTCCTGGCTCCGGGAGTGCATGAGTTCGGCGAGGACCCGACGATCGACAAGCTGATCCGGAAGTATGGTTACTGCGGCACTCCGGCGACGCTGGAGGCAGTGAAGGACGATCCGGCGCTGGCGGGGAACCTGTCGGCGGCAGCGCATCTGATCCACGGGTCGAGCGAAGGGCGTTTCAGAATCCGGTACTGTCCGGGACACCTGACGCGGGAAGAGATTGAGGGCGCGCACTTCGAGTACGGCGACTTGGCGGAGTACTGTGCGAAATATAATCCGGCAAAGCTCAAGG
>DASWCA010000123.1:0-5215 GCA_036390355.1 Acidobacteriaceae bacterium | reverse complement strand
AGCCGACATTAGAGGACTAATCCCGGGAGAAACTGTGGCGAGTGTACCGGGCAGTGCACAAGTGGTAATCGACGAGTGGGCGGTGCCTTCGGTCGTCGCTGTATCCTATAGCCCATGAGTGACATAGGGGCCCCGCCGCTGCAAGATTTCGATTTCTCGCTCCTTGACTCTCCTGCGTTCAAGGAGGATTCGGTTCGGGAAGAGATTATTCTGCCAATCCTAAATGCCTTGGGCTACTCGGCTGGAGGAGTCAATAGGATTGTCCGCAGCAAGACGCTAGAGCACCCGTTTTTGACAACCGGATCGAAGAAGAAGCCCATCAACCTCATTCCAGATTACCTTCTGACCGTCGGGAAGAACTTCGTGTTCGTTCTCGATGCAAAACGGCCTCGCGAACCGAGTGGAGTAGAGGTCGAGATCAAGACAGGTGACAACGTGGAGCAGGTTTACAGCTATGCTGTTCACCCTGAGATCCGCGTCGAGCAATTCGCACTTTGCAATGGCCGAGAATTCATCCTCTTTGACGTTCGCCAGAAAGAGCCGGTTCTTTACTTTCATCTGAGCGAGATTGCTCGCTATTGGGACGATCTCTATAAATACCTTGCTCCCGCCCAGACAACTACTTTACTACCTACCCGGCTGCGAAGCGTGGTGTCGACTAATCGGGAAGACTTCGATTATCTGGCGATTGTTCCCCCGGCCGAGATTACCGACTTCCATAAGCAAGAGGCTCGAAGGCATTTCGGTGTCCACGGCTATTTCACGAAACAGGTGTGGAGCGTCGTCCAGCATTACATAAAGACCTTCACGCAACCGGGCGATACGATCCTTGACCCGTTTGGAGGAAGTGGGGTCACTGTCGTTGAAGCGCTGATGATGGGCAGGAAGGGTATCCATGTTGACCTCAACCCACTCTCCGACTTCATCGTCAAAAACCTAATCGAACCAGTCGATCTGGCCGCCCTAAGTGACAGCTTTAACCACGTACGCAAGCAGTTCATAAAACATCAGCCGAAGACCGAAGCAGATGTGCGAAAGGCGCTTGAAACGTACTGGCATCCGACGAACGCTGTGATGCCGAAGAATTCGGATGTCCATACGATTGAGGAGCTATTCACACCAAAGCAGCTTGCGCAGCTTTCCCTTCTTAGGCACATTATTCTGGGAGAATCTTCAGAAGTTCAAAATACTCTCCTCCTGATGTTTTCGGGACTCTTGAATAAAGTCAACCTGACATATCACAGTTCGGAAGGGCGAAGTGAAGGACGCGGCGATAGCTCTATCTTTCGTTACTACCGATATCGGATCGCCCCCGCGCCGGCTGAGATCGACATAATGAAGTATTTCGAATCACGTCTAAAGAAAGTGGCTGCTGCCAAAAAGGAGATGGCTACCCTCATAAACAAAAACACGATCAAAAACGCCCGGATCATCAAGGGATCGGCCACCGATCTATCGAAGGTAGCTACGGAAAGCATCGACTACATCTATACAGACCCGCCTTACGGATCAAAAATCCCGTACTTGGATCTTTCAGTTCTATGGACAGCATGGCTCGACCTGCCCGTCACGAAGAAGGATTACCAGTTGGAGGCTATTGAGGGCGGAGAAGCAGGAAAGACCAAAGCTCAATATTCGGACCTTCTGGCGGAATCCATAGCGGAAATGAGCCGCGTTTTGAAGTATGACCGCTGGATGAGCTTCGTTTTTGCACACAAAGATCCCGCATATTGGCACCTAATTATCGATGCGGCGGAACGTGTTGGATTGTAAGCGTCCGGTGTTGGCCGTGTGTACAGAGTGGTGTTCAGCCGTGATGATGTGTGGATGGTGGACGTAGATCTTAGTGGTGGGCTGGGAGCAGGACCTCGTAGACGTCGTAGTGCGATGGAGCGTCGCCGGGTTGTGGAGGAGACGTTCGAGGCGGGTGCTTCAGTGGCTCGGGTGGCGTTGAAGCATGGGGTCAACGCGAACCAAGTATTCCAGTGGCGGCGCTTGTATCGGGATGGCAAGCTGGGAGCGCCGCCCGAGGGGGCGATGAAGTTGCTGCCGGTCAGCGTAGCTGACGACGAAGAGCTTCTGAGGCCTGAGCCGACCGAAGTGGTTTCATCGAGTTCCGGCGCGATTCATATCGAGCTGCCAGGCGAGGTACGGATCAGCCTCAAAGGCTGCGTCGATCCGGCGGTTGTCCGCGCGGTGCTGATGAGTCTTCGTCCGTGATCTCGCTTCCGGCAGGGACTCGGATCTGGATTGCGGCTGGGGTCACCGACATGCGGCGCGGCTTCCATGGGCTCAGCGCCCAGGTGCAGACGGTGCTCGAACAGCAACCCTTGTCGGGCCACGTATTCGTCTTTCGTGGGCGACGCGGCGACATCGTGAAGGTGCTCTGGTTCGATGGCGACGGATTATGTCTGCTGGCCAAGAGACTTGAACGAGGACGCTTTGTGTGGCCTCAGGCGGTGAGTGGAACGGTCTCGCTGAGCCGTGCGCAGCTTTCGATGTTGCTCGAAGGCATCGATTGGAGAGCCCCTCGGCGGACGGCCGAACCAGTCATGAGTGTTTGAGGTTGTCTCCAGTGTTCATGGTACTTTTCCTCTTTTAATCGAAGACAGCTTATGGCATACTCCGCTCATGCTTGTCGCCTCGCTTCCGGATCTCGATAGCCTCGATCTTGAAGCCGTCAAGGCGCTGCTGATCGCTCAGCATAAGAGATACACCGCAACGCTCACGTCACGGGCCAGCGAGATCGAACGACTGGTGCTGCTGGTCGAGAAGCTGCAGCGCATGCTCTTCGGAGCGAAGAGCGAAAAGGTTCTCCGCCAGATCGAACAGCTTGAGTTCCAGCTTGAAGACCTGCAGGCCGCCAGTGCCATCGAGGAGGCGCAGGCGGTTCCTCCCGCAGAGCGTCCCGCATCCGCGAAGCCTTTCCGCCGCCCCTTGCCCGAGCATCTTCCGCGCGAAGTCCACACCCACCTGCCCGGCCATGAGGCGTGCCCCGACTGCGGTGGAAGGCTGCGCGAGTTGGGGGAAGATGTGGCCGAGATGCTGGAGTATGTGCGGGCCTGCTTCAAGGTCATCCGCCATGTGCGGCCTAAGCTGAGCTGCGATGCCTGCGATCGCATCGTGCAGGCTTCGGCGCCTTCGCGTCCCATCGACCGCGGTCTCGCGGGACCGGGTCTGCTCGCTCATGTGCTGGTCTCGAAGTATGCCGATCATCAACCGCTCTACCGGCAGTCGGAGATCTATGCTCGCGAAGGCGTCGACCTGGATCGCTCGACACTCGCCGGATGGGTGGGCGCAACCAGCGAACTGCTGGCTCCGTTGGTTGCAGCTGCTCGCGATCATGTTATGTCCGCAAGCAAGCTGCACGCCGACGACACGCCGGTCCCGGTGCTTGCGCCGGGCAACGGCAGGACCAAGACTGGACGGCTCTGGACCTATGTCCGCGATGACCGGCCATCGGGCGATACGACTGCACCCGCCGTGTGGTTCGCCTACTCGCCCGACCGCAAGGGCGAGAACCCACGCCAGCACCTGAAGCTCTACCAGGGTGCGCTCCAGGCCGACGCCTATGCCGGCTTCCAACATCTCTACGAAAGTGGAACGATCGTCGAAGTCGCTTGCTGGGCGCACGCCCGGCGCAAGTTCCACGAGATCCATATCGCCCATCCTTCACCGATCACAACCGAAGCGATCGAGCGTGTCGCCGCACTCTATGCGATAGAAGCCGAGATCCGGGGTAGCACGCCGGAGATCAGGAAGACGATCCGGCAGGCCAGGGCAAAACCCCTGCTCGACAGCATGCGCACCTGGCTCGAAGCCACGCTCGTAAAGCTCTCCCGCAAGTCCGACACCGCGGCTGCGATCCGCTACGCCCTCTCGCGTTGGCCCGCATTGACCCGCTATGTTGATAATGGCGCTCTAGAGATCGACAACAACGCCGCCGAGCGGGCGTTGCGCGTCGTAGCCCTCGGACGAAAAAACTTCCTCTTCGCCGGTTCGAACGCCGGTGGTGAACGCGCCGCAGCCATCTACTCGCTGCTCGGCTCGGCCAAGCTCAACGGACTCGATCCAGAGATCTATCTCCAGCACGTCCTCGAACGCATCGCAGACCACCCAATCAGCAGGATCAACGAGCTCCTGCCGTGGAACCTATCGCTCCCCAGCCGGTCCTGAGTTATGTATCCACATAACGCTATGTGGATACATAACTCTGACACCCACCCATAACAACGGCCCAGACCACACGCTTACGTTGGATTTGAGTATGCGGGCTGTGTAAAGCAGAACAATGGACAAAGCAGCTTCAAGAAGCGCCAGAATCCGTTCACTGTTCTGTCAGGCCAGCTCATAATCAACTTCCGCAAGGTGCGAAATCCTAAGACCATTGGAAAGATATCTCTCGGCGCGCCCATTATGGATGTGGTTATGGAGACCATCGAGTCGGTGATCGCCATGTATCACGGTGCGACGCTCGAACAGATCAACGACGAGCTTGTGATCCGTGGTCTGGAACTTGGGTTTCTCGACATTCTAGCCAGGGAGTACACGGATCTAACGCCCTTGCTGATGGAGACATTCGAGTTTGACGACAAGCTGAAGACGTTCAATCTCAAAACAAATAAGAAATTCAAGACTCATATCCCATTGGAATTACGGGTGCGGTACTTTGTTGTTTCCTTTCTGAAGCGGATGGAACACACCCACAAGAACCCGACGTTCGATGACATCATCTTGAACATCATGCCCCTTTTGAAGAATGGCATCACTCCAGAACAACAAACCATTCTGAACGTATTGGAGTCCATTGCTGAGAGGATCGGGGTTGATAGGTGGAGGCTGAGCAAAGAGGGCCAGCAAGAGTTGCTCTTCTGACCCTCGAATGCCAACTTTTACTGCGTCGATTTCATGCCTGCTTTCGCCCTGCGCCTTGGCGCGTCTTCGGGCGATGACGAGGGTCTGGATCGGACCGCGGTTGCGTTTGATCTTGAGGGCCAGGCGGTTCGCCACGTCGAACCCCGGCGACCAGGGATCCCGGTTCCAATGGGTCTTTCGGGGTTTGCTTGCAGACCGGTTTTGCTTGCAGGCCAGGGAAAATCCCACGGGCACGATTGCAACTTCAGGATCGGCGCGACGAGGAGCCTAACTCATGGGGTCGGCGGCGTGATGAATCCGCCCGGTCCGATCGGATCATCATCGGCAGACGGCGGCGGCA
>DASWCA010000122.1:0-6238 GCA_036390355.1 Acidobacteriaceae bacterium | reverse complement strand
TCCGCGTACCACTGGGTGATCGCCGAAAACGCCGAGTGCGTGGAGGCGGTGGATCGCGGGCTCGAGGTTGCGGACGCGAGCGGCGTGCACGTATGGTATTTCCTGCTGTGCTCGCAGGGTATTTTCGCGACGCTTTTCGGCGACGGAGCGGCGCCGACCGGGCCCTATTTCGCGCGCATGCAGGCGTCGCTCAACCCGGCGCGGCGGGTGGACGCTGCGTGGTATTACTACCTGCTCGCGGGAAAATGCTTTCTCGAGGGCGACTTCGCGCGCGCTCTCGATCACTCCGAGCAGTGCGTGCGCCTGAACGAAGAGGCGGGCGTGGTCCTGACGGGAGTGTACGGGCGGGCGGACCACGCGCGCGTGATGTTCTATTGCGGCGATCGCGATCGCGCGGCCAGCGCGATGCGCGAGACGCGCTCGGTTGGAAAGAGCAAGCGATGTCCCGGGATCGAGTACGTGACCTACCTTGCCGAGGCGGAGTTCGCGCTGTTGAAGAACGACACGGCGGGCTGCGTCGAAGGATTGCGGCAAGCCCTGTCCATCGCCCGCCGCCACGGATTTCAGACCCGCACCTGGTGGCACTCCGGAGTCATGTCCCGCCTCTACGCGGTCGCGCTCGAGCACGAAATCGAAGTCGACTACGTCCGGTCGCTGATCCGTAAACGCCGGCTCCTTCCACCCGAAGGCGCGGCGACCGAGAGCTGGCCATACCCCGTCAAGATCCACGCGCTGGGCCGCTTCGACATCCTCAAGGACGGCGCACCCCTGAAGTTCGCGGGCAAAGTGCAGCGCAAGCCGCTGGATCTCCTGCAGGTCCTGATCGCACTGGGCGGGCGCGACGTGCCCGAAGCGCAATTGAGCGACATCCTCTGGCCTGACGCGGCCGGCGACGCCGCGCATCGCGCTTTCCTCACCACGCTGCAGCGCCTGCGCCGGTTGCTGGGATACAAAGACGCACTGGTGTCGGCGGACGCCCGGCTGACTCTCGATCCGCGTTACGCGTGGGTGGACGTCTCGGCGTTCGAACGCCTGCTGAATCAGGCGGAGACCGCGGAGCACGGGCGGCAGGGCGAGACCGCGTGCGATCTGCGTATCAAGGCCCTGGGTCTGTATCGCGGGCATTTTTCCGGCCAGGAAACCGCTCCGGCGGTCTCCGTGCGCGAGCGCCTGCGTGACAAGTACCTGCGTCACAGCGACGCCCTGGGCCGCCACTGGGAGCAAATCGGCAACTGGGCGCGCGCGCTGGAGTGCTATCTGAAGGCGCTCGAAGTCGACGCCCTCGCCGAAGTGTTCTACCAGCGCCTCATGGCCGTCTATCAGAAGCTCGACCGCCGCGCCGAGGCGCTGGCTGTATACGAACGTTGTTCCAAGACCCTTGCCGCAGCGCTCCGGATCAGGCCTTCCGCCGCGACCCAGGCGCTCTATCGCGCTCTGACCGAGCGCTAGTCCACTAGATCTCCGCTAAAGCTACCCCCTTCGTTGGGGAGAGCGATTCTTTTGCGATCTGTTACTGATCTGTTACCGGCGGCCGGTAGTTTGCCATCCATGACCGACGCGGCTGAAGGCGTCATCTATTCATGGAGACCTATGTGGTGCGGGTTTACCGTCGCAACCCGGCACGGCCTGACGAGATCGTCGGCATTGTCGAACGGGTGGGCACGGGGCACACCCTGCGCTTCGGCAACGTCGAGGAACTCAATGCGATTTTAACTACTGTGACGACACCAACCGAAGCACGGCGGTACGGGAAAAACAAGCGGTCGCGCAAAGGCGCGACGCAACGGGAAGATTGATTTTGCTATCACTAGGAGACGCCGATGCCAATATCACCCACCTTCGAGCTGTTTGACGAGAGACCTTGCGCAGCGCGTCTCCCCGTAAACCCGATTACTGACGACTTCGACTTCATCCGCTTCCTTCCTCTCGTTGACTCGACGAATGGCGCGCCGATGGCGGTGCCCTTCGACGTTGTCAATCCGACAGCAGCCGCGCTAATCCGCGCCTCGTTCCCTGACGTCCCCTTGACCCGTCTTCGGGGAGGCATCTCACTCAATCCGGATTGGAGCAAGGTGATCGAACCGCGCGTCGAGCGAGGAAAGACACCGGTGTCGGAGACCGTCACGGTGCCGAGCGTCAACAACTTCCTCTCTTCCCCGCAACTCAAGGTCGGCGGAAAAACGATCACCGCTGTGCTCAGTGCGGAGAACGTCCGTGCGCTCCGCGATACCGGATCGACACTGATCCCAGTGCCTGAAGAGGGCGCCATGCGGCTCGTCCGCGTTACGGCCGCAAGGCCGAAGCTCACGGCGCCAAAGCGCGTGGTCATCTCCGATCTCAACTCGTTCGTGAGCCAGCCCACGATTCAACTGGAGACTGGCGAGATATTCGCAGTCACGCTCACGCCCGCGAACATCGAGGAGTTGCGCTCGTTCGGCATCTCGCGGGTAGCCATAACTGAAGCGAGCAGCGTCTACGTGCTAGTGGCGAACACTGCACCAAGCTTGGCGCCCGAGAACGCGCCGTCCTCGGCTCTCGCGATAACGACTCCGGCACCCAGCGGCCCCTTGAGTCCGTTTGGTCCGCTGCCCTCGGTGCCATTCCCGTCGCTGGCACTTGCCCTCTACGTGCCTTACCGGCAGACATGGCAACTGCTGGGCTACGCGCGCGGGGCAGTTCTCAACTCGATCTCGCTCGCACCCCAGGAGGAGACCACGATCGAGATCTACACGTGGGACCGTCGCAAACGCACTCTAGAGAAGAGCCTCTCGACTGAGAGTGAACAGTCCTTAGAAACGACCGTGACAAACCGCGACACGGTCGAGACCGTCCACGAAGCTGCCCAGGACTCCGGGTGGGGAGTGAACGGGAAAATCGGCGTCACGATCCCCAGCTCGCCAGTCGACTTCGGCGTTGGCGGCGACATCAAGCAGAACCTTAAGGACGCTAACAAGTCAACGCATCAGGTGATGGCCGAGGCTGTGCAGAAGGCCTCCGCCAAGCTGAAGGCGACGCGGCAAACGAAGGTAGAGGAGTCGGAAGAGTTCGGTAGCGAGCAGCGCGTGACGCGCAAGCTCAAGAACCCGAACATGTGTCGGACGTTGAACCTAGACTGCTACGAAGTGGTCGCGGGATACTCAGTTTCGACGGTGCTCCGTCGCGACCAGATCCGGCTCTGCCTGCTGGTGCCGCACCTGATTCCGGGCGCGGTCGATCGCGGGTTCCTGCTTTGCCATGAGGGGGTGCTCCGCTCGGTCCTTCGCGACCCAACGTACGTCGGCGGGTTCGACGCGTCGCACACGCTTGCGGCCGCCGACCGGCTGTGCAATTTCAAGTGCAAGGCGGCGTGCGACTGCAGGGGAGGATACGCGGGAACGAATTCTCAACCCCACCCCGCGCCGCCACCGGTTCCGGTTGGCGTGCCGAGCACAACGGTCGACCGCGGGACCGGCATTTTTACAGTCGTCGGCGCAGTCGGGGCGCTGGAGCACCGACCCACCCCCGCGCCGCCACCGGCTAGTGCGCCAGGCGGCGATCCGACGGGCCGAGTCGCAACGGCGGCGACAGATCTGAGGACCCGGATACTCACGCTCGATGGCGCTACGCCAGACTTATTCTGCGACCAGCTCACCGACCCCAACCCCTTTAACCCCGTCACCGCTGAAGCAAGAGCGGCGTTTGGCCAATGGTTCTTCTGGCAGACCACGAAGGAGTTCTACAGCGGAAACTGGAATACCCTGCGGAACTTTATGATGGCCAACCGCACCGACCCGGACGGACTGGATGCAGTGCTCTCCAGCGTGGACTTTGATCACGTACAAGCGAGCGACCCGCTCTTCAGCCTGGCCGAGACACTGAAGAACATTTTCACGCAGCTGCTCCTCTCACACCCAGCGGCTGAAGCAATTCTGATCTTTCAACCAATCCTCATGCCCCCACCGAACGACAACGGGCTACGCGGTGCTCTCGACAATGCACGATCCGCCATGGCAGCTTACCGCGCAGCGACATCGCCAGGGTCTCCACCCGCATCGACGACTGGCACGGGCACATCCAACGGGAGTGCCCCGACGCAAGCAGCGGAGTACAGCGCTAAAGACTTGGCGGAGGCATCGGTCGCGGAGGAGCAGCTCCTCTGCCATGTCCGGGAGAACCAATCGTATTACCGAAACGAGATCTGGCGCCGATTGGACGCCGAGGATCAGGCACGAGCGCTGTCGCTGCTCGGCAACCTCGAAGCGCTCATCGAGAAGCAGGTGCTCGGATTCGTCGGCGATAGTGCCGCGATGCCGATCATGATCGGGCGATTCAAGGGGTTCGCTGACTGGTATGACGTGAATGTCACGAAGAACGAGCTTATCGATCCGGACCCGCCCCCCGTGCAGATTGTCCTCCCAACACCGTCTGTTACCCTCGAGGCGAGGCTCGGTCAGTGCGACGCATGTGAGGACTTCATCATGCAGCACAGAGACCTCGACCTTCAGCAGAAAAAGGCCGAGGTTGCGACTGCGGAGGCACACGCGGATCAACAGGCTTCGGAGGCGGAGCGATATAAGCAACGCCTCGCGAAGATGCCGCCCAACCTTGATGCACCGACGACGTGCTGCGACGGTCAGACCACGCTTCGCGTGATGCTCGACAAGCCACCTACTCCCTAGGGAGAGCCGCTATGGGGAACGGAGAAACTGACATGGACCAGGAGCCGCCTCCCGACGATGCTGCTCCCGAGAGCGAGGTCCTCGCGCCATTCGACGAATCCATTAGGCGGCATCTTGCCCCTTTCGTTGAAGAGGCACGGCAAAAGGCGCTGGAGGGCGCAAAGGAAGCGTCTGTCGACGCGGAGAGACGCCTCGCCGTCGAACCAGACAGCTTGAGCCTACTGGACGTAGACCATCCCGAACCGGCGCAAACGCGCCTGACTTTCGATCGTCCGATTACCGCAGCAGAGGCTGCGCGCTTCCTTTGGGGCAAGACACTCGAACGTCACCCCGAGAGTGTCACCGGGGTCCTCCCGGTGCCCGAGTCGATGGTTTCGGTGGGGGTCAAGGACTGGCGGGGGAATTTGGTGATCCCGAATCGCTTTACGGAGTTCTTCTTTTCCGAGTGGTCATCCCTAGCGGATGTCCGTCCAGACGTTCAGTGGCGTCTGGGTGATGGGATGCGTCCAACATTGGGTAGCTACTTCGAAGAAGAGGCCCCGTGGGTGCCTAATTCAGTTCGCGAACGGTTCATCGAGAAAGTCGAGTCGGCCAAGTTCTCGGAGAACGGAGTAGCGGTGAGCGTCAAAGACTTGGATTTTGAGTTGTGGGTAGCCCGAAGCCGGGACTCTACCGACGTGCAGGCATTTCAGTACTTTCCGGATGACCTCGAGTATTACGAGAACTTTTACCCAAATGACGCGACATTGGCTCGCCGCAAGTACTTTGCGTTTGGGCAGATTAACCAGGGAGTGAAGTTCAGACTCGATAGAGGAAGGGAGAAGGGTCAGCCCATTTCCCCACGGGAGGCGAGGCTCCGGACCGCCATACAACTCGAAGACGTGTACAGCCGCTGGGCCATCGCGGCTCTCGGATTTGCAGCTGGTGGCGGCCGCGTCCCAGGCCCCGCGCCCGAGAACTTCGATCCGGAGACGACCAAGCAGATTCTCGAGATGATGAAGTTGATCAAAGAGAGCCGGGAGGAGCAAGAGGAGTATGAGCGGAGGAAACGCGAGGGTGCTTTCGAGGAGTTTCCGCCGATTACAATGCCACCGGCGCGCTGAAAATACTCGATCGTACGCGATACCGCCTTGCAGACGTCAATCGCATTGACTCGGTTTACCCGCCGTTCCGCCTGGTGACTACAAGATCCGGGAGAAAGACAACGCCGCGAACCCGCATCGCCGCAATCGATCGCCAATCCAGTGCGAAGCCAGCCGACGGCGGCTCTTGCGCTGAAAGTCTGTATCGAAGGGCATACCGAAGCCAAGCACAATGTGGAGTTGTCTCGGCGCCGCGCCGATGGAGGCAAAAATGCGCTGGTTTCGGAGTACCGGATAAGCGCGGAGTGCTTGATTGTCGAAGGATTTGCCGATTACCTCCTGACGAATTTCCTCACGGTCATCCCGGCGGTTTCGGCCCAGTAGACGTTGCCCATGGCATCCGCGACCACGCCTTCGCCGACGCTCTGGGCCTCGGGCTCCGCGCCCAGGCCTGGAATGAGAGTTCTGACCGCGCCGTCCCTCACGCTGCCGATCCTG
>DASWCA010000121.1:0-4508 GCA_036390355.1 Acidobacteriaceae bacterium | reverse complement strand
TCTTGAGGATGCTGAAAAAGTCCGTTTTGCTTAAGGGCACGGATTTATCCGTGCCGTAAACGTCGCATAATCAGCGGGGCTTTAGCCCCTGAGGTCAATCTCTGTGGCTCGTGCCGCCATTTTTCAGCACCCTCAAGGGGGGCCTTTGGGCCCTCTTTTGTTGCCCGGACAGCGCGCGGCATAGAATGGAAGGAATGTTGCGTACCGTGCGCTGGCTGATCGCCGTAGTTTTGCTGGTATCGCCTGCCCGGGTAATGTTTGGGGAGACGGTTGCGGGGCTGCCGCCGCCGACTGGCTATGTCAATGATTTTGCAGGAGTCCTGACGCCCGGGACACGTCAGAGCCTGGACAATCTGTGCACGCAGGTAGACCGCCAGGCGCACGCACAGATCGCGGTGGTGACGGTCAAGTCGATGGACCCGGACAAGTCAGGCGCGACTCCGTCCATCGAGGAATTCGCAACCGCGCTCGAAGACAAGTGGAAGGTGGGCAAGAAGCGCACCGACCGTGGCGTCCTGCTGATCGTATCGCTGAACCCCAGGAAATACCGGATCGAAGTCGGATACGGCCTGGAAGGTCTGCTGAACGATGCGAAGGTGGGAGACATCGGTCGCGACATGCAGCCATTTCTGCACACTGGCGACTATAGCCAGGGAATCTCCGTGGCGACGCGTGAGCTTGCGCAGGACATTGCCGCTGACGCAGGGGTAAGTCTGCCCGGGACGGCCGGACAGCAGGCGCCTCGATACCATTACGAGACTCAACCTCAGGTCCAGGTAAGCCCGATTGCGCTGTTTGTCATCGGCGGAATCGTGGTGGCGGTGATCGGGATTCTGATCGCCACCGGCCATATCGGGCTGCTGTTCTTCTTCTTATTCAATATGCTGGGAGGCGGCCGGGGAGGTGGTGGCGGCTTTGGTGGAGGCGGAGGCGGTGACGACGAGGGCGGCGGGGGTTTTGGGGGATTTGGCGGCGGAAGTTCCGGAGGCGGCGGTGCCAGCGGAGATTTCTGAGAAGATAGTGCACAGAGCAAGAAACAAAGGACAGGGTACGAGGGCTATGCACTTGGATTTTTTTGCCACGCAAATCGGCCGGGAATTTCGCTTGATGCTTATCAAGTCAGCTCAGGTGTGGGCGCAAAGGGCCGAAGGCCCGCCATATACCAGCATGGGGCGAAGCCCCATGTTGGTGCGCCAGAAGTTCATGAGGGCTGCAAGCCCGACACATAAACGGTTTGGATACCAGAAAATCCAAATGCGATTGCTCTGAACAGGGAACACGGAACGGTAGATTCGCGTACTAGCCGGTAGCTTCAGGGGAAAGTAGAGGGACGATGAAAGCTTTATTGATTGGGCTGGGCGTAATCGTATTGATTGTGGCGCTCACGTTTGGAAGCTATGTCAGCGCGAAGAACCAGATGGTCGCTAAAGACCAGGATGTGCAGAATTCGCTGGGGAATATCGATGTCGACCTTCAGCGCCGGTACGACTTGATTCCGAACCTGGTTGCGACGGTGAAGGGCTACGCAAAGGTCGAGGAGTCGATCCTCACGTCCATCGCCAACGCGCGCGCCGGACTGTTGACGGCGAAGACGCCGGACGAGAAGCTCGCGGCAAACGATCGACTGAACGTGGCGCTCCTGCCGTTGATGCGGATGCAGGAGAACTATCCCCAACTGAAGAGCAACGATCAGTTCATGCGGCTGCAGGATGAGTTGGCGGGGACGGAGAACCGCATTGCCGTCGCGCGCCTGCGCTACAACACTGCGATCAAGGACTACAACGTCTTCATCGAGCAGTTCCCGAACAGTATCTGGGCGAACTTTGCCGGCTATCACCCGAAGACGCCGTACGCCGCGGATCAAAATGCCAGGGAAGCGCCGAAGGTGGATTTCTCAAAATAGAACGCATCAGACGCGAAAAGGCCGCCGGACAATCAGGCGGCCTTTTTGTTTATGGTCGAATCGCAGGGAATCAGCATTAGCCCGAGCTGGCACTCCGCTGCGATCCGGACGACCCTAGGCGAACGCTGCGATCGCGGAAGCCTCGTCGTCCTTGATGTCGAACACCGTATAAAGCTTGGTGATCTGCAGCAGGTCGTGGACCTTTTTCGTCAGGTTGAGCAGCTTGAGCTCGCCTCCGGCATTCCTGACCGAGGTGAATGCGCTGACCAACTCGCCGATGCCTGAGCTGTCGATGTAGGTGATATCTCCCAGGTTCAACAGGATGTGCTTCGATCCCTTTGCGAGCACGTCATGGACGGCGTCGCGCAGTACGACACTGCCTTCCCCCAGGGTAATGCGGCCACTTAGGTCTAGGATCGTGATTCCGTCCACCTGGCGGGTTGCGACTTTCATGCTCATGTTTGTGTCTCCTTTAGGCTTATGGAGCCGGTTGGGCCGGCGTTCGGTGTTTGATGAGTGTGAGTTCAGTGCCCGGATGCAACTGGCGAAAGTGTACCTCATCCATGAAGGCTCTGATGAGGAAGATGCCCCGGCCGGAGCCGCGGAGGATGTTTTCCGGGGCGAGTGGGTCGGGGAGACTGTTGGGATCGAGACCGTGGCCCTGGTCAGCAACCCGCACGATCATGGAATCGGAAGTGGTCTCGAACGAGACGGTGATCTGTTTTGTGGGGCTATAGGCGTTGCCATGCAGGACGGCATTGACGGCGGCCTCGCGGACCGCCATGGCGATGTTGGACACGGTGTCTTCATCGAATCCCGCACGCGCGCCGAAGTCTTCCGCAGTCTTCTCCACCGTGTCGACGCTCTCTAGCGATGAGCTTAGAGTGAGCGACGCACGACTTGTGGTGGAATCAGCCAATCCGGTCCCTTCGGCCGACACCGGCCAATGAAGAGGGCGGCCTACGGCGATGATGGCAGTTTGCTTGTGGATTTCTCGAATGTCAAGGCGCAGGGCAGTTGCGCTCCCGCAGGACGTTGTCGAACTGGCTGATGGACTGCTTGGAATCCGTGGCAGTGGGTCAGTTTGAGGCATTGCTGCCTTGCTCAATAGCCGCCCTGCTCATTTGAGGAATTGCTGCCTTGCTCAATTGCTGCCCTGCTCATTTGGGGCCTTGCTTAAGGGCACGGATTTATCCGTGCCGTAAAACGCCGCAAATCAGTGGGGCTTTAGCCCCTGAGGTACGGTTTCATTCAAGCTGACCCACTACCGAATCCGTGGCAGCGCGGCATCAGCAGCGCCGAGTGGGGTAGGATGCGAAGGAGGGGTTTGCTCACGCGAACGCTGGGCAACCCGTAACTGTATGACCAAACATGCCAACCAGTTGACGAGTGTCTCCGCGCTAATGGGCGTGGCCGTGGCCGATGCGACCGGCAAGACGCTGGGGCATGTGCGCGAGTTTGCGGTATGTCCGCCAGAAGACGCGAATCATGTGCGGAGTCTGGTGCTGAAGCCGTTGGGCGCGAGCCGTACCGAAGGGCTCTCGATGGCGCCGGTGAACGATCTGGAGATGACTTCGGCCGGGGCGCTGCGGATACGCGGAGAATTGCCGCTGAAGCCCATGCCGAAGGAAGATTCGTACCTGATGCTGGAGCGCGATCTACTCGACCAGCAGATCATCGACGTGCATGGGCATAAAGTGGTGCGGGTCAACGACGTCAACCTGGTCTGGGAGGCGGTCACTGACAACGGCGCCGAGGCGATGGACAGCAGTGTCAAGGAGCTCCACGAAGGATGCGTCTTATCGTTGCGCATCTCTGAGGTGGAGGTTGGCACTCGAGGCGCCGTGCGACGGCTTCTCAAGGGGCTTCCGGCGACCACCGTGGAGCGGGTTTCGGACCGGTTCCGGACCAGCGTGATTCCGTGGGATTTCGTCGACCTGATCGATCGCGATCCGGCACGCCGGGTGCGCTTGAAGATCGAGCAGGACAGGCTGGCGAAGATGCATCCGTCCGACCTCGCCGACATTCTCGAAGAGCTTGCGCCGGCGGAGCGGCAGGCACTGTTTACTTCACTCGACGAAGGCGTAGCGGCAGAGGCGCTGGAAGAGGTCGAGCCCAGGATGCAAAAGGCGCTCACCGAGTCGCTCGATTCGGAGCACGTTGCAGGCATCGTGGAGGAGATGGACCCGGCAGCCGCGGCGGACTTCCTCGCGGAGCTGCCGGATGAGCGCTCGGAGGCGATTCTCGAGGAGATGGACCCCGAAGAACGCCAGGACGTCGAGGACCTGCTGGAGTTCTCGGGCGATTCCGCGGCGGGCGAGATGACGACGGACTACATCTCACTCCCTCAGGGCGCGACAGCCGAGCAGGTGATCACAGCGTTGCACGACTTCGAGGGTGACCTGGAGACGCTGACGCATGTCTTCCTGGTCGACGAAGAAGACGTCCTCCACGGAGTTGTGCCGCTGGTCAAAGTGCTTCTGGCGCCGCGGGACAGCGAGTTGGCGAGCCTGTCCGACGGCCACATTGTGTCGTGCGACATCCATGCGAGCGGGAAAAAGGTTGCGGAGCTGTTCGACAAGTACAACCTGCGCGCTCTGCCGGT
>DASWCA010000120.1:0-8236 GCA_036390355.1 Acidobacteriaceae bacterium | reverse complement strand
TGCTCCTCCCTTTGCCGTTCGAGATCATTTCTTCTGCCGAGGCGCTGGGGCGTACGGTTCGCCGTGGCGGATGACGTGCGTGGGATCGAAGCTGCTGGTTCCTCCGACGTCCCACTTGGCGCCGGGCGGGACCAGCACGTTGTCAGCGGTGCGTCCGGTGTTCTCGCCAGTGCGGACCTGGATGCGGCTTGGGTCGATGCCTTTTTCGTCGATCAGATACTGCCTGACGTTGAGTGTGCGCTCGGCGGCAGCCTCAGGCTTCTCCTGCGGGTCGTGTTTGCCTACGACCACCAGCAGCGCATCGGATTCGCGGTTCAGCGCGAGTGCAACGTCATCGAGACAGCCCTTGGCCTCGTTATCCACGCGCACGGGGCGCTTCCGGTCGCGCTCGAAGGAGATGCTGCAAAGATTGCGCGCGACGGGCGCGGGAGGCACCGGCGGCGGCGGCGGCGCGACTATGGTGACGGTTGCAGTCGCCGAAGCCGACTTGCCGAGATCGTCGACGGCGTTGCAGCTCACACGGATGTCGCCGGGAGGGACATCGGCTGCGGTCAGGGTTGCAGTCGTGCCGGTTCCTGTGATCCGGCCGGCGCTCGCGCCATAGGAATAATTGAGCGGGCGATTCTGCGGGCTTCTACCCGATGCGGTGATGGTCGAGGATTCGCCGGGACGGATGCTGCTGGGATTCGCCGAGCATGCAATCGAGGGCGGCTCATACGCGACCACGCGGAAGGACGCGGTGCATTCGGCATGTTGGGTGGGGCCGCTGCCGTTGCTGATGCGGCCGGACACAACGTAATCTCCGGGCGCCACGCCTGCGGTGTTAATCGTCGCGCCTCCGGCGTTCCCGGTGATGCGGCCGCCGGTGCTGTTCCACGTATAGAGCGGCAAGCGTTTCCGGCTGTCGTCGAAATTAATAGCCCTGCCGGTGACGGTGATGGGGTCGCCCGCAAAGACGCTCACTGGCTGCACTTCGCATCCATAGGACGCCGGCATCGGGGGTGACAACTCGCCGAGGCGAAATACGATGCCCGCGCTCAGCCGGTAAGCGGTAATCCTGCCCTCGCCGCCGGTGAGGGTGTTGGGCGCGAGTTGCCGTCCATAGTCGACATCAGAGAAGTGGAAGTCACCCTCGATGGGCCGGATGGCAACACGATTCCGCAGAGACGCCGCGGGCAGAATGTAGTCGACGCCGAGGCCGCCGGTCCCGGCCCATCCCCATGTGCATCCGTACGAACTGTGCGCATACGAGGGACCGATCTGCGCAGCGCCGCCAATGACGTGGACAAACGGAACAAGGCGTCCGAACTGATGACGGTAGACTGGGCCGGCCTGGACGGTCGATAGGCAGTAGTCCGGATGGTTGAAGAACCTGCTGTATTCGGCCTCGACGCCCAGGGAGCGATTGAAGTAGCCGGTAATCCCGGTGACGAAGCCGGCTGTGATGGGCTCATATTTCTGGTTATAGATGTCGCCGTTGACCGGGTGAAAGTAGCCATATCCAGCGTAGACATCGAACCGCGATGGGCCAGGCAAGCGGGAGCCGGCGGGTGTCGCCTGTGCCGCGGAGAGCAGCGGAATGGCGACGAAGGCTGCAAGCAGCAGAACGGCGCGCTGCACCAGGTGACAACGAAAGCCCATCAATATTCCCTCAAACCTCAGTGTTGCAAATTCCTGCCGCGATGGACGCATAAGGAATCGACTGAGTTATTACCATGTCCGGCGCATGGCCTTACTCCTTGCGCGTGAAGGTCGCCAACTTGGTGCGACAGGCTGGAGGCGCGAGAGTTCTCACGTGTCCCGAATTCGTGGTTTACCCTTAGGCTCAATGGCCTATGCGTCCACCGTCGGCGGCGTTCGCTACAGCTTCGATTCGCTGGCGCGGCTCCTCGCCCGCGCGACTCCTGCTCGCTCCGGTGACGAGCTTGCGGGTATCTGCGCATCCTCCGCGCAGGAGCGAATTGCCGCTCAGAGCGCTCTCGCCGACTTGCCGGTTCGCCAGTTCCTGAACGAAGCCCTCGTTCCGTATGAAACCGACGAAGTGACCCGGCTGATTTTCGACACGCACGATCCAGCAGCTTTTGCGCCGATATCGAGCCTCACTGTCGGCGACTTGCGCGACTGGCTGCTCTCGGACGATGCCAATGGCGAGCGCCTTGCCGCGCTGTCTCCGGGTCTCACGCCGGAGATGGTTGCTGCTGTGTCGAAACTCATGCGGCTGCAGGACCTTGTCCTCGCAGCGCGCAAAATTCGCGTCGTCACTCGCTTTCGCACGACGGTCGGCCTGCCGGGGCGACTCTCAACGCGCCTGCAGCCCAATCACCCCACGGACGATCCGGCGGGCATAGCCGCTTCGATGATCGATGGGCTGATGCTCGCTTCAGGCGACGCCGTTATCGGCATCAATCCGGTGTCCGATAGCCTGCGCACGTTGATCGACCTGCTGCACCTGATCGATCGCGCGCGCGAGCGTTTCGCAATTCCGACGCAAAGCTGCGTGCTCGCCCACGTCACCACGCAGATGGAGGCCATGCGGCTGGGCGCTCCCGTCGATCTCGTCTTCCAGTCCATTGGCGGGACGGAGGCCACGAACAAATCCTTCGGCGTCAGCATCGCAATGCTGGACGAGGCGCACCAGATGGCCCGCGAACTGAAGCGGGGCGGCATTGGCGCAGAGACCGGCGGCGAGAATCTTATGTACTTCGAAACCGGACAGGGCAGTTCGCTCTCGGCCAACGCGCACCACGAAGTTGACCAGCAAACGCTCGAGGCCCGCTCTTATGCCCTTGCACGCCGCTACCGGCCGATGCTGGTCAACACCGTCGTCGGCTTCATCGGGCCTGAATATCTGTACGACGGCAAGCAGATTCTCCGCGCCGGCCTCGAAGACCATTTCTGCGGCAAGCTGCTTGGCCTGCCCATGGGCTGCGATGTCTGCTACACCAATCACGCCGAGGCCGACCAGGACGACATGGACGCGCTGCTGACCATCCTTGGTGCGGCGGGCGTCAACTACATCATGGGCGTGCCGGGCGCTGACGACATCATGCTGAACTATCAGAGCACTTCGTTTCACGACGCGCTATATCTGCGGCAAATTCTCAATCTTCATCCTGCCCCGGAATTTGAAGCGTGGCTCGCCCACGGCACGATGCCTGAACTCTCGGTTGCGAGGCTATTGAGCGCATGAGCGATTCAGATCAACTCGCGACAAACATCAGCTCGGCGTCGATCAGTCCTTCGAACTCGCCAATTGAGCTGCGCTCGCTGACTCCGGCGCGCGTCGCGCTTGACCGGACCGGGTGCAGCCTGACCACGCGCCACGCACTCGAATTCTCGGTCGCCCACGCGCAGGCTCGTGATGCTGTCCATTCCACGCTGGCCGTCCCTTCGCTGATGGCTGCGTTGCGCGATCGGGGACTTACAGTAATTGCCGTCAAGAGCGCCGCGGCTGATCGCACCGAGTATCTTCGCCGCCCGGACCTCGGCCGCACCCTCGCTCCGTCCTCCGCCATGCTCCTTCAACCAGTAACCGGCAACCAACAACCGGCGACTCGCTTCAGCCTCATCGTGGCCGATGGCCTCTCCGCGCTTGCGGCCGAGCGTCACGCGCTGCCTGTTCTCGACGCTCTTCTTCCGCTCCTCAACGACACGTGGGCGCTCGCACCGGTGGTCATTGCCGAGCAGGCGCGAGTCGCGCTTGGAGATGAGATAGGGGAGGCCCTGCGCGCAGACGTCACGGTAATGCTGATCGGCGAACGCCCTGGCCTCAGTTCGCCCGACTCGTTGGGCGCGTATATCACCTGGGGGCCGCGTCCCGGTCGCACTGACGCCGAGCGCAACTGCGTCTCGAACATTCGCCCGGAAGGCCTCGATTCCACTGCCGCGGCCCGGAAGATCGCGTGGTACATCCGCGAGGGCAGGCGGCTTGGTGTTACCGGTGTGTCCATTCGCGAGCCGGATAGGGCCCTTCTCCCGCAGATGATTCCCCACGCACCTTAAGGGTCGGGGTGCCCCATTCATGACAGTCTCACCGTCATGGGTGGGGTCCCGAACCCCGAATCTCGAACTTTCCAAAGCCTTCCCAAATCTTGTCAAGCCCCTACGTAGTGGAAAATCCGTCCACAATCCACAAATCAAAGCACATCAAATTTTCCGAAAAGTGGCATGTGAGTTATGGTCCGGTAGGTATACTTAAAACAGTAGAGAAAGACAAAGAAGCCCGGCCTCGTGCCGGGCTTTTCCATTTAATCCAACCATGTCCTGGTATATACCAAAACGTCGTACCTAACATCTTTAGAAGACGTACTTTAGGACTTAAGTACAGGGGGTACCATGCAGCTACCGACATCCATTCCACCCGCCACATCCGACGGCACCGAAACCGACCCAACCCGCCGCTACCGTTGCCGCCACGTCTTCACCGACGGCCACCGCTGCGGCTCGCCCTCGCTCCGCCAGCAGGAGCTCTGCTACTACCACCACACCTCCCGCCGCGGACCCAGCGGAGGCCGAGGCCACTTCCTCATGCCCCGCATCGACGACCGCCCTGCCATCCAAATCGCCATCTACGACATCCTCGCCCGCATCGCCCTCGGCGAAATCGAGCTGAAAGCCGCAAGCATGCTCCTCTACGGACTCCAGATCGCCGCCTCCAACCTCAGCCAGCACGAGAAATCGCTCCGGTCGGCCGCAGCCAACCCGGAGCCTCTCGTCGAAGACGTCGTCTCCAACCCATTCCTCGGAGACCTGGCCCCCATCGAAGAACTCCCCGACACCAACCTTATGAGTTGTCATTCTGAGCCGAAGGCGAAGAATCCCCGTATTCCGCCCGGAGCGCCACAAAGCTCCCCGCAGCCAGCTTCAAAACCCATCATCCCGGTAAAACAGGAACCCTCCTGGGGGCGTCATTCTGACTCGCAGAGTCAGAATCTCGGTAGTTGCCTTTCCTCGCGTGCTCGAATAAGCCGGAGGAGCAGCAGGCGGGTAGCCAAATGCTTTAGCTCTCAATCGGTAAACCACCCTAACTGCTTCAGCCCCGAGACATGTTCTCTTGCTGCCTCCGGATCCAGTTCCTCCGCAGCCTCCCAAAGACCACAGTTCGCTGAAAGCTGAAAGCTGATAGCTGTTCAGACAAAGCCTTTCCATCCGCCGCGACCGAGGCTCCTTGATCCGCGAATAGAAACGGACCTCCTCAACATCCTGATCTAGAGCAAAAACAGGGATGCCATATCCATCGCCTTTAGCTGATAGCTTATAGCTGATTGAGCTTACAGCTCATGAATCATGTCTTTCGTTCTTGCCTTGCGATTGGCCCCGTCCTCGAAGAACACACCAACACTGGTTTTGCTCTAGGCGTGATGCACGCCGTAAGCGTCCAGAACATCACGGAGTGTGACGACACCCTCCAGGGCATGAACATTGGCGCGGTTCACCACCGGCAGCATCTCGATCTGGTTAGCTCCCATGCGTTCGAGCGCCAGATCCAGTCCCTGATCGGCGTGGACGTGCGGAAAGATTACGTCATCCACCAACTCGCCGAGCGTCGCATCCGCCTCTTCACGCTCCAGCCGCGTCAGGTCGACGAGGCCGATCACGCCTCGACGGTCCGCTACCAGCCACGTCCGGAGTTCACTTGCGCTGACTCGATCCAGTGCCTCCCGCACCGTGATCTCCGCAGGCAGCAACTGGCTTGCGGGTCTCATGATGCTTGCTGCCTGGCGTTGGCCGAGTCGCTGGCGCGTCTTCGCCGTTGGCAGGTGGATGCCATCCTGCACCGCCAGCGCTTCGTAGATGGGCTCGTGCTGCAGAAGCGAAGCGACGAACAGGCTCACGAGGTTGGCGATCATCAGGGGAACGATGACCGCGTAATCCTGAGTCATCTCGAAGATGATCAGCACCGAGGTCATCGGCGCGCGTACTACTCCGGCGAACACCGCGCCCATTCCAACCAGCGCGTAGGCGCCTGGCAAAGCGGTGGAAGCCGGGAAGAGATGGTGTGCGGCAGTCCCCACCGCGCCACCCAACATGGCGCCGAGGAACAGGGATGGCCCGAAGATGCCGCCTGCATTGCCGGAAGCGTAACTGGTTGTAACCGCGAACAGTTTGAGCACCAGCAACATCAGCATCAGGCGGAGCGCCATATCTCCGTTGAGCGCGTCGCCTACGAACCCATAGCCGACGCCCAACACTTGTGGAACGAACCAGCCCATTCCGCCGACCAGCAATCCGCCCGCCAGTGGTTGGATCCAGGCTGTGGACTGCGGAAAGCGCAGGAATCGTGCACGCATGCCCAGCAAGAGCGCCGCGAAGGCTGCGGAGACCATACCGCCGGCCACGCCGAGCACGGCATATACGGCAAACTCTGACGGACTGACCAGGTGATATTGCGGGACCTTGAAGAGCGGGTGATCGCCGAGAGAGAGCCGCAGAACCACCCAGGCAGTCGCGGAGGCCAGGACTACTCCGCCCATCAGCGGCGCGTTCAGATCGCCCATGATTTCCTCAAGCGCGAACACCACTGCCGCAAGAGGAGTATTGAAAGCCGCCGCAATTGCCGCTGCGGCTCCCACGGGGATCAGCTTCTTGATCTGTTCGTTGCTCAGTCCGAACAGCCGTCCTAAGACCGATCCAATTCCCGCACCCACCTGCACAGAAGGGCCCTCACGGCCCAGCGGAATCCCGCTGGCGAGCGTCACCGAGGTGCAGAAAAATTTGCCCAGCACCGTGCGCATCGTGATGCGGCCCTCGCGTGCGAAGAGAGCGGCCTTGGTCTGCGGAACGCCGCTGCCTCGCGCGTTTGGGAAAAACCGATACAACAGATAGCCGATGCTGAGCGAGCCCACTACCGGGAACAGGAGACGCCGCCAGGGCGCACCGCTCACCGGGTAAAGCCGCATGCCCAAACGCTCTGTTAGCACGATGAATGCGACGACCACCAGGCCTGTTATCGCGCCAATGACGAGCGAGAGGCCGAGAAAAATCTGGCTCTCACGGGGCCGCAATCCGGCCATGCGGTCGAACAGCGGGAATCTCCACCTGCTCCCGCTCTCCGCCTGATTGTCTTCAGTCATCTCCGGGGTATTGCCTCGTATCTAGGATATCGCAGCGGCCTTCCGTGTCGTATCCTTGGATTCAGAGTCCATGGGCCGCAACCTCTACATTCTCGCCGCATCGCTGACGCTGTTTGCGCTGATCTCCTGCGGGATTGCCTACACCAACATTGCCCAGCAGCCCGGATCGCCTGGCGATGTGTCCCTGTGGCGGACCATGGGACTTGTGCTCTTCCTTATCGCGCTCGTGGTGGCACTCGCCGGCATTCTCTCCTCGCTGTTCGAACAGGCAGAGCGCCGCAGCGAAGCGACACGCCGCCGCCGCTCCTGAAGTTCGGCGCCGGCGAATACAATCAAAGAGGGAAGGGAAGCGAACCAATGTTTGAGGTAACCGTAGAAGCCGGTTTCTCGTCCGGCCACTACCTGCGCAACTATCACGGGAAATGCGAGAACCCCCACGGCCACAACTACCGTGTGCTGGTCACGCTTGCCGGGGCTGAACTCGATCAGTCGGGTCTGCTGCTCGATTTCAAGGTGCTCAAAACGCTGCTGCGCCCGGTTGTCGACTACCTCGACCACCGGATGATTAACGACCTGCCGCCGTTTACCGAGGTCAACCCGTCAGCCGAGAACCTCGCCCGCTATTTTTACGACGAGACCAGCAGGCAGCTCAACCAGCTCACGGCGGGGCGCGTCTGCGTCAAGGACTGCACGATCTTTGAGACGGATACGAGCTTCGCTCGCTACTACGAGTAGCGTTCTAAGGCAGTCGCGATGCCGTGATGTTCTTCGGCTCGGGCAAAGCCAGCGCGAGCGCCATCGCTGCCCAGTTCGTGCCTGCGGTCGAAATCCACTGATCGTGGCCGTGCGGGAAGCCCGCGTCGAAGTACGGCTGGAACGCCATCGCCCGCGTCTGCACGTACCATGAACCATCCTGCTGCTGGTTGCTCAGCAGCCACTTCACGCCGCGTTTGTACGCTGGATCGGACGCCGGCAGCCCGCCAAGCTGGAGTGCCACCAGGCTTTTTCCGGTTGCGTATGCCGAGCCGTCCATCGTTGGCAGATCGGACCAGCTTCCATCCGGCTTCTGTGCTGCGAGCAACTCCTTTATGGCCTGCTGCGTGGCCGCCTTGTTCGTACCTGCCCAAGCCAGCCCGGCCAGCCGCCAACTGCGGTCGTCGTTG
>DASWCA010000119.1:0-14087 GCA_036390355.1 Acidobacteriaceae bacterium | reverse complement strand
CTCAAGGAGCCGGGAGGCGACTGGCTGCGTATGCTCGACAGCGGCGTTCGCAAGGCGCTCGATATCAATCTCGCGTTGCGGAATTACATTAAGGCGCACTCACCCAGGTAGTCACGCAGCTCCCATTCGCTTTCCTGTCCGCGCAGCTTGCCTGGGACCTGATTTCTGGAATGCGGATTTCTTTGTCACAACCCTTGCGACCTTCGGTTCGCTCACGCCATTCCGTGAAACCTGGCCGGCCGCTTTCTTCCCGGCACCTTTCGGTGAAATCGCCTGCGGCCCGGCGGCGGAAGCAATAACGGCAGCTTTGGGCGCCGGCGTAGTCCATATCTTCAGCTTTGCCTCATGGGACGCGAGCAGCTTCTCGATCTGCTGCAAGAGGACCCGGGTGTGCATGGGCTTGACCAGCATCTTGTCCGCGCCCAGAGACTGCCAGTCTTCTTCGGCCATGGGAAAGGCCGTCAGCAGGGCTACCGCCGGGTGATAGCTGGCAGCTCGGGCAGCTTCGATCACCTCGATTCCCGCGGCCTCGCTCTCCATCCGCATGTCTGTGATGACCATGTGATATTCCCGATTCTTCAATTTGCTCTTGCCCTCACGTGCGGAAGCAGCCGTATCCACATCGAACCCGCTGATTTCCAGCACAGCTTTCAGTGTCAGCAAGACAGCCACTTCATCGTCTACAAGTAGGATCCTGCGTTTCATTGAGTCTCCTCAGTTCTTCACGCATGGGCGATGGGAGTCGCCGGGGCATCCCCAATATTGCCCCACACAGCAATCTTCTGCAAGATAGCGGCGGTGGAAGTGGCGAATCCTTCCGGCATTCCGGTTACCAACGTTTCGCGGGATAACCCAGAAAAGCCTCAAGTTATTGCCCGTCAGGCATCGCCCTCTGCTAAGGTTCCTTCAGGAACGATGGATTCCATTAACTTCAACTTGGCATTACCTTTTTATGACCAGGCGCTTTCGAATCCGCTCAACCTCGCACTGCACGTAGCGGACCGGTCATATTCGTATGGCGAACTCGCTGCTTTGGCAGGCGGCGCGGCCGCAGCCTTAGGCGACGCGAGAAAAGTCGCGGTCCTGGCGTCGAGGTCCATCGGCGCGTATGTCGGAGTGCTTGCCGCAGATTGGAGTGGCGCTGCCTACATCCCGTTGAGCCCCACCAAGCTGCCGGATGAAAGACTCGCCTCAATCCTGCGAATCATCCGTCCCGATGCGCTGGTGGTCGACGAAGCGGGTGCTGCTCGGCTGACTCCTGCGCTCCGGGCGATTGCTCCGCCTCTGATTCTCGATCTCTCCGGCGACCTCGATCCTTTACTTTGCAAGAGCGCGAAGCCTCCGGTGTTCCGTAAGGCAGACGACCTCGCCTACATCCTCTTCACTTCGGGCACAACAGGTGTGCCGAAAGGGGTCATGATCTCGCTGGGCAGCGTGGCCCAGTTTCTTGACGCCATGTATCTCCGCGTCCATCCCGTTCCGTCAGACCGCATTTCGCAGACCTCCGAACTCTCCTTCGACGTCAGCGTCTTCGAGATGTTCCTCGCGTGGGGGAGTGGCGCTTCGGCTCACGTAGTACCAGCCAGCCGGCTGATGGGTCCCTACCAGTTCATCCGGGAGCAGGAGTTGACGATCTGGTCCTCGGTTCCCTCCATCGCCTCTTTTATGCGGCGGATAAGAATGCTCGAACCCGGAGCGTTTCCCACTCTTCGCTACAGCGTCTTCGCGGGAGAAGCCCTGCCTTACGCATTGGCTAAAGCGTGGCAAGTCGCTGCTCCTTCGAGCGTTGTGGAGAACCTCTATGGCCCGACAGAAGCGACAATCTACTGTCTGGGAGCCACCGTCGGATCTGACTTTCCTCCCACTCCGGGCCGCGATACCGTTCCCAGCGGATTCCCGCTCCCGAATCTTGAGGCTGGGGTGGTCGATGAGTCATTCGCTTTTCTGCTGGCAGGACAGGTTGGACAGCTCGTTATTTCCGGTGATCAGCTTGCCGTGGGCTACTACAACGAACCCGAACTGACACGCGAGCGATTTCCAATGATTGACGGTAAAACCTGGTATCTCACAGGAGATCTAACGCGACAGGATGAGTTCGGCGTGTTCCATCACCTCGGACGAATCGACAATCAGGTGAAGATTTTTGGGCAGAGGGTGGAATTGGAAGAGGTCGAAGCCCACCTCCGTTCTGTCTCCGGCTCCGAAGATGTCGTGGCAGTCGCATGGCCAATTATTGACGGCATGGTTACCGGGATCGTCGCGTTCGTAAGCGGTGTTTCCCAAACTCCGAAAGAACTGCTCGACCTGCTTCGCCTGAAGCTTCCTTCCTACATGTTGCCGCGCCACATTGTGCAGCTCCCCGAACTCCCGCTCAATCCCAGTGGAAAGGTCGACCGCAAGGCGCTTGTCGAGTCCTTGAAGAAGTCTCCGGCGCCAGAGTGGAAGACAGCGCGTGAGTTGGAGACAATTTGAGCTTCAGAACCTCTGTGATGCACACTTGGGAGCATGGTACGCGTTGGCGTCGACGAAAACCTTGCTCCGGAACTGCTCGCAGACTTCCCAGCCGAGACCGAAATTGTGCGCCTTCCCAGAACGATTTCATCGCCGGTTGACGTCGATTTCTGGATTCTTCCCTTTTATCGCAAGGACAGCGAGGCAGCGTTTCGGCAGCTTCGCGGCGTGAAGGTGGCGCAATCGCTGATGGCTGGAGTGGACTGGATTCTGCCCTGGCTTCCAGCCGGAGTGACGTTGTGCGACGGTCGCGGCATTCATGACATCTCCGCGTCGGAGTGGGTGATGGCTGCGATTATGGCCTCAATGAAACGCATTCCGCTGTATCGCGACTTGCAGAACAAGCAGCAGTGGCGCGGTTTTGCGACAGTCACAGACGGATTTCTGGGCGAGGCCGGCGCGCCACGCGGGCAGTACAAAGTACTTGCGGAGGACCTTTCCGGCAAGACCGTGCTGATCGTCGGTTACGGATCGATCGGAGCGGCCATTGAGGCGCGGCTTACGCCGTTTGGCGTGACCGTGCTGCGAGTGGCGCGAAGTGCCCGCGAACAACCGCACGTGAGCGCGGTGTCGGAACTCCACGGGCTCCTCCCGCAGGCTGACATCGTGGTGGTAATCGTTCCCTTGACCGAGGCAACCCGCGGATTGATCGGCCCGGCCGAGATCGCCTTGATGAAGCATGGCACGCTGCTGGTGAATGCGGCACGGGGACCAGTGGTTGTAACGGATGCGCTGGTCGAGGCGCTGGAGCAACTGCGGATTCGCGCTGCTGTGGATGTGACCGATCCTGAGCCGTTGCCGGAGGGACATCCGCTATGGTCCGCGCCGAATTGCCTGATCACACCACATATTGGCGGGTCGACGCCGGAGTTCATCCACCGGGCGTTCCGGTTCGGCGCGCTCCAGGTGCGGCGGTTTATCGCCGGCGATCCGCTGGAGAATGTCGTGACCGACGCGGGTTACTGACGCTAAACGATCACCGAACGGGTTCGTCCTCGTCGGTGTCTTCCTCCTCTTCTTCCTCATCCTCATCGTCTTCTTCTGGCGATTCCTCCTCATCGTCATCCTCGATGATCACGCCGTCGTCTTCCTCGTCCTTGGCCTCGTCGTCTTCGTAGTCGTCCTCGTCGTCTTCCTCTTCCTCTTCGTCGACGTCGTCCTCCTCGTCCTCGAGTTCGTCCTCGTCCTCTTCGTCGTCATCGTCGATGCGGGCGACGAAGCAGGCTGATCGCTGAAAGATGGCGAACTCTTCGAGGGTTGGCGGGGCGAGAGCAATGAGGGAATTCGCGGTGAACATGAAAGGAGTCTCCTGAAGAAGCTGGCTATTCGCAGTTTGACGTTGAGACTGCGGCTGCGGTTGTGGAACTCCTGGAATTAGGTCCGGTACCACGCGCCAGGCGTCAGGTTCCGGAGATTTTCGACGCTCGGGTAGGTCTAAAACTACCATGCAAGTATTTTTGCACGATGAAAAAACTGACGTAAGTACCTGATCTGACATCTGTTGTGCGACGACTCGGCCCAAAACGGGGTGGCCGATGGGATGGGCACAAAGACGTTTTGTGAATCCAGCTATGGGGTATGAATGATGAGCTATGAGGGCTCCCTGCGTGGCCATGGGTGGCGAAGCGGTTTTTGGGGAATCCAGTCAGCTGCGCGCTATCGGAGCTCTGGTCAGAGGCTGCGGAGGGCGGCTTCGATGTGCGAATTGACTTCGGCCTGGGCGAACTCGGCGGCGACGCGGATGCCATTCATGACGGCCTTCTCGTTGGAGGAGCCATGGCCTACGATGCACACGCCGCGGACGCCGAGCAGAGGGGCGCCACCGTATTCGGAGTAGTCGAGGCGCTTCTTGAAGTCGTTGAAGGCACGGCGGGAGAGCAGCGCACCGACCTGCGAGGTGACCGTCGACTTGAGAGCCTCGCGGAGCAGGGTGCTGACGAGCTTGGCGGTCCCTTCGCACGTCTTGATGGCGACGTTTCCGACGAAGCCGTCGCAGACTGCGACGTCTATGTGGCCGTTGAAGAGGTCGCGTCCCTCGACATTACCGATGAAATTCATCCCGATGAGGCTGCGGAGCAGGGGTAGGGTATCGCGGGTGAGTTGATTGCCCTTGGAGTCTTCTTCGCCGATGGACAGCAGGCCGAGGCGGGGCCGGGCAATGTGCAGGACGTTTCGGGCGTACATGTTGCCCATGACGGCAAACTGGACGAGGTTATCTGGGTCGCAGTCGACGTTAGCGCCTACGTCGAGAAGAAGGGACGGGCTGCCCGTGACCGTAGGAATGATCGTTGCCAGGCCGGGACGGTGGACCCCGGCCAGCATACCGAGGACCATCTTGGCGGTGGCCATGGCGGCGCCTGTATTGCCGGCGGTGAAGAATGCGCGGGCCGACCCTTCGCGCACCATGCGCAGCCCGACGCGCATGGAGGAGTCACGCTTGGAGCGCACGGCTTGCGCGGCCTGGTCGTCCATCGTGATCCATTCGGAGGAGTGGACGATGTTGATTTCGGGTTTGGCCGTGCCAGGCCAGCGAGGGGCGCGGAGGGCCCGCTCGAGCGCCGGCTGGAGAATCTCTTCGGGGCCGACCAGATGCACGCGCACGTCGAAGTCGCGGCACGCCAGGATAGCCCCGCGGACCTCAGGGTCGGGGGCTCGGTCGGAACCCATTCCGTCTACGACGATGTCGATCGGCATCAGGAGGGGTCGAACTGGAACGGACTAGCTGGCTTCCTTGACTGCGAGGACTTCGCGGCCCTTGTATTGACCGCACTTGCGGCATACCCGGTGGGGCAGTTTGCGCTCGTGGCAGTTCGGGCACTCGGACGTGCTGACCGGGGTCAGGAAGTCGTGACTGCGTCGTTTGGCGGTGCGTTGCTTGGAATGGCGGCGTTTCGGATTCGGCATTGCGGTTCCCTTTCAAGTGGCCGTATACGCAGCGGTGGTTCACGGCTGCAGGGGTAGGCCTGATGTTACAGAATCTTGTGCTACTTGGATTCGATCGTGCCGGCCAGACCTGCGAGCGCGTGCCACCTTGGGTCGGAGACGGTGTCGCATTTGCAGGTTTCCAAGTTCAGGTTCTGGCCACAGCGCGGGCAAAGTCCCTTGCAATCTTCTTTGCAGAGCGTACGGCTGGGCAGGGAGAGAAGCACCTGTTCGCGCACGACATCCTCAAGCGATAGACCGCTCTCTTCATAATACCCGATTTCGGTCTCATCGAGGGTAATTGATCGCTCACCGGGGTCAGCGTCCGCGGCCTGAGGGCGGAAGATGAGGTCGAAGTCGCCGGTGACCTGAGTGGCGACGGGTTCCACGCACCGCGCGCAGAGGAGTTGGAAATCGCCGTGGTATGCGGCGCGAATGCGAATGTCGGCGACCTGCTCGTGGTGGCCGCGATTTTCAATGATGAGATCGGCGCGGCCGGTAACGGGGAGTGGGCCGATCTGGGTGATGTCGGGGGCGTAGTCGAGGGCGCCGGCGGGGATGGCTTCGTCGAAGAGGAGAGGTTCGTGTTCGAGTTCGAGGGGAGTAATGAGCATTGGACTAACACCCATTATATTCGCGCCACGAACCGCCGAGATAGGTGTAAGTATCGGCGGCGACACCTGCTAAAACCGCTGTATCCGTGGCCTGTTTCCTCTACCATCCAAGCGTCCGTGCCCCATTCATCGCGGCCCTATCGCGATGAGTGGGGCCACCGATACCGTCTAACCAGCTCCAGCTCCTTATTCCTAAGCGAAGGTTGGCGCGCTGATTGCACAAACCGAAGTCGAAGGACTCCGATGCTGCTCATCTCATCTCACCACAACAGCTTGTCCATTTCTGCCGACATCTCAACTTCCGGTCGAACCTCATATAGGCACCTTAGACTAAGTTGAGAAATAATCGGATGGCAGCGATGCCGGCCGCTCCAGCTGCGAGGCAGGCGGGAGTGTTTTCGGCAGTGATGCCGCCAAGGGCGAGGACGGGCGTGGGAGCGGCAGTGGCAGAGGCGGTGCGGAGAAGATCGAGGCCGGTGCCGGCAGAGATGAGTTGCGAACCGGCTACTTTTTCGAAGACCGGGCCAAAGAGGATCAGGGTTGCGGCAGAGTCGCGGGCCTGGGCGACCTCGGCCAGGGTGTGGCAGGAGACACTGATAACGGGTTCGGGCAGGTTTGCTGAGGAGTAGAGCTTGCGGATTTGCGCAGGAGTGAGCTGGCCGGGAGCGGAAGTCAGATGAACGCCGTCCGCTCCGGCGGCGATAGCAATGTCGGCGCGCGAGTTGATCAGCAGCCTGGGTGCGGGGGCGTGTGTGCGGAGGATGGCGAGGAGTTTGCGGGCCAGAGTGGCGAGATCGGCCGGCTGCAGATTCTTCTCGCGGACCTGCAGGAAGTCGATCCCAGATGCGGCGAGACGGGCGGCTTGTTGCAGGAGCGCGGCGTGGCGTGCGGATTCGTCACCGGGGAAACGAGTCCGGTCGGTGATTGCGTAGCGAAGCATAGGTTCAGTTTAGGACGTGGTAGCGGGTTGAATGAGATTTGTACGATCCACCCTTTCGCAACGTGCGCGAAAGGATGGGGCACCCGATTTTGGTGAAAACGCATCTTCGGGTGTGACATCGGGATAAGTCGGCTATGGTACTTTCAAGGCAGGAATCCCCCATGCGAAAGAACCTCAATCCTTTAACTATAGAAAGAGCATCGATACGGCATGGATAGTTTTTACGATCTGATCGTCATCGGGTCTGGCCCGGCGGGACAGCGGGCGGCGATCTACGGCGCGAAGATGGGCAAAAAGGTCGCAGTGGTGGAGTCGCGCGAGGTAGTGGGCGGCGCGTGTATCAACACTGGAACCATCCCGTCGAAGACCATGCGCGAGGCGGTGCTGCACCTCTCGGGGTACAACTACAAGTCGATTTACGGGATGAACTACCGGGTCAAGGAAAAGATCACCATGTCGGACCTTGCGTTCCGGGTTCAGCACGTGATCAAGACCGAGGTGGACGTAACCGAGGCTCAACTCTCGCGGAATAACGTCGAAATGCTGGTGGGGATCGCGAGCTTTGTGGATGAGAACCACGTGAAGGTAGCGAACTCACGCGGGTCGAATGTCTACCAGACTCGGAATGTGCTGATCGCGACGGGGACGAAGCCTGCAGCGTCGGCGAAGGTGCCGATCAACGGACGCAGCATTATCAACTCCGACCAGGTGCTGGAGCTTGTGAATCTGCCCAAGACGATGCTGGTGGTGGGCGGCGGCGTGATTGGCGTGGAGTATACGTGCATGTTTTCGGCGCTGGGCGTGCGGGTGACGCTGATTGAGCGGCGGCCCAGGCTGCTGGAGTTTGCCGACCAGGAAATCGTCGAGGCGCTGAGCTATCATCTCCGCGATTCACGCGTGACCATGCGGCTGAACGAAGAGGTCGAGTCGGTGGAAGAGATGGCGGATGGTACCGTCGTCGCGAATCTCGAGAGCAAGAAGAAGGTGCAGGGTGATGCGCTGCTGTACGCAGTCGGGCGGCAGGGGAATGTGGATGAGCTGAACCTGGCGGCGATCGGATTGGAGTCGGACGGGCGCGGCAGGATTCCGGTGGATAAGGATTTCCGGACAAAGGTTCCAAATGTGTTTGCGGCGGGCGATGTGATCGGATTTCCGTCGCTGGCTTCGGTATCCATGGAGCAGGGGCGGATTGCAGCAGCACGGGCGTTCGGCGACGAGACGATTCTGTCGAACCCGAGCTATTATCCGTACGGGATTTATACGATTCCGGAGATCAGCTTTATCGGCAAAACCGAGGAGCAGCTTACGGAAGAGGATGTTCCCTACGAGGTGGGCGTGGCCTACTATCGAGAGATTGCGCGCGGACAAATTCGCGGGGATACGACCGGGCGCCTGAAGCTGATCTTCCATCGCATGACGCACGCGATCCTGGGCGTACACATCATCGGTGAAGGCGCGAGCGAGTTGCTGCACATTGGGCAGGCGGTGATGGTGCTGGGTGGAAAGCTCGAATATTTCGTGGATACGGTGTTCAACTATCCAACGTTGGCGGAATGTTATAAAGTTGCGGCTTTCAATGGACTGAACCGCGTCAGCAAGTTTGAGTAATGGTGCAAGCGATGGCGAAGATTGTTGGTGTGACTTTATCGGAGCGGGTGGTGGCTGGGTTGGTGGTGGATCATGCGCTGCCTGGTGGCCTGTGCTCGTTTCCGGAGGCGCATGACGATGAGTATGCACTGGTGGAGATGCCGGCCGAGGGTATCGTCGAGACCATGTGCGAGCAGGTGATGGCCGCGGCCGGGAAAGAGCGCGAGTTCGCTGCGGTTGGCGTCGGCGTGCCGGGACTGGTGCGCAATGGCGTGGTGGAAGAGGCGCCGAATCTGCCGCAGTTGAAGGGCGCGCGCGTGGCGGAGATGCTGGCGACCCGGCTGCGCGGCGAGGGGATCGAGGCGCCGGTTTCGATCGTCAACGATGCGGACGGTTTTGCGGCTGGGATTGCTGCGTCGATTGGCAAACTGGACAGCGTCATACGAGTCTGGACGCTTGGCGTGGGCATTGGCTATGGTCGCTATCCGCGGACAGAAGGCGTGTGGGAGGGCGGCCATACCGTGGTGACACTGGACGATAAAGAGAACTACTGCGGATGCGGAGGGCGCGGGCATCTGGAAGGCATCATGGGCCATCGCGCGATGCGGCTGCGCTTTCTGGATATGGAGCCGGAAGAGATCTTCGAGGCGGCGAAGGAAGGCGATGCGCGCTGCCTGGAGTTCAAGAAGCTGTGGCACAAGGCTCTCGCTGGAGCGACGGCGACTTCGATCCATCTGCGCGGGCCGGGACGATTTTTTGTCGCGGGGTTCAACGTGCGCTTTCTGGATATTCCGATGCTGAAGGACTATCTGCAGCAGATGGTAAAGATGAGTCCGCTGCAGAGCTACTCGATCGAGATTGTGAAGGACGCTCAGGAAACCCGGGTGATCGGCGCGGCGGTGAGCGCGGAACAGACGGCCTACTAAGGTAAGGGGACTTCTATCTTGATCGGCTTTCAGCCTTTAGTACCGCTATTCATCCTCTGGAGTGCACTTGCCTCTGGTGTTTTCTTCGCGCTGCTATGGGCTTCGCGAAAAATCCCACAACGCCCTTCGGCCTGGAGATATGGTCTTGTCCCCATCCTGTGCGTATGCGGGACCATTTGGCCTTTTGAGGCTGCAACTGGATGGACGCTCGCGCCTATCCCTGTGCTGCAATATCCCCTCATCTCTGGGTTTGCATATCTTGGACTGTTCGTGATCTGGGCAAGCACGAGAGCCACACGGATCCCCGGTTGGAAGCTCGGCTTGGTGGTTGCAGTGGGCGCGGGGGCGCTCGGGCCAGTTCTAATCCTGTGGCTGATTTCACAATACAAGTTGTTCCAAGACACAGCTTCGAGCGGCCGAATCTCGCCCACTCTCACGTATCAAATCACTTCGAGTCACTCGTTCGGCGGCCAATTGAGCTTTGGTTATGTTTTCTATCGGAATCCCCGAACGCTTTCGTGGCTTCGTCGGGTGGTGTCAACCGGGCGGATGCCCTGCACGCCTTCAAACCCCTTGCTGGATCCGGCGACTGTGAAGGCAGGACGCGACGAGTGGACGGTCGTTTTCTGCTGCGATGAGTGGGATCCTGTGGGTAACCGAAAAGTGGAAACCGCGGAGGTTTCGATCCACTAGAGTGGCCTGGGGATTGCGGTGGTTGAGTCGATTACTTTTGGCAGGTGGGGCAGAAGTGGGTGCCGCGGCCGCCGACAGTGATCTTCTTGATGGGCGTTCCGCAGGTGGTGCAAGGGTCGCCGCCGTGGCCGTAGACTTTGTGCTCGATCTGGAAGTAGCCCCGCATGCCTTCCGCGTCGACGTAGTCGGAGACTGAGGAGCCGCCTAGTTTGATGGCGCGCTTCAGGACTGTCTGCAATGCGGCGCGCAGGCGTGTGAGTTCGTCGCGGGTGACTCGTGCGGCCTGGCGGCGGGGGCGGATGCCGGAGCGGAAGAGGGATTCGTCCGCGTAGATGTTGCCGACTCCGTGGAGCAGGGACTGGTTGAGGAGGGCGGCTTTGATGGGGGTCTTGCGGCCGCGGAAGAGCGCGATAAAGTCTTCGAGCGAGATGGTGAGGGGCTCGCGGCCCGGCCCCGTGTAGGTTGCTGGTTGTTGGTTGCTAGTTGCCGGTTGCGTGTGGATGCTGAGGCGGCCGAAGCGGCGGGGGTCGACGAAGCGAATTTCGCGGTGATCGGCAAGAGTGAGGACGGCGTGGGTGTGCGGCGGGAGCGGAACGTCGGGCTGGGAGACGAGCAGGCGGCCTGTCATGCCGAGATGGATCAGGAATTCGGCGGGGCGTTGTTTCTTCCTGGATGGCCCGCGCTGGACGGTCATGACGATGGTCTTGCCGACGCGGCGGACATTTTCGATGGTGGCGCCGGATAGCGTGTCGGCGATTTGGCTTTCGGGGGACTTGAAGGTCTGCGGCTTGCCGCTGGTCCAGACGGAGGCGATGCGCTGGCCCTGCACGCGCGCGTGGACGCCGTTGGCGATGGTTTCGACTTCGGGGAGTTCGGGCATGGTGTCCGGGCTGGGTTGCGGGTGACTGGACTTCTCTGTATTGTGTCCTGTCTATGAAGATAACGGCAGGAGTGGTGCTTTTGGTGGCGGGGATGGTTCCAGGTGCAGTTCCGGCGATGGCGCAAAGTGGCACGCTGCTGGTAGCGAACCAGGGCGATCATACGCTGAGCCTGATCGATGCGGCCGCAGGCAAACAGATTGCTGCTGTGCCAGTCGGCGGCGTGACGGGGCACGAGGTGGCGGTGTCGGCGGACGGGAAGCTGGCGTTTGTGCCGATCTATGGAGACTCAGGGGTAGGGCGAGCCGGGACAGATGGAAGCAGCATGTCCGTGATCGACCTGGCAGCTCGAAAGGTCGTGGGAACGGTCGATTTCGGGCATGGCGTGCGGCCGCATATGCCACTGGTTGAGCCGGCGACCGGAATGCTGTACGTGACGACCGAGCTGGACAAGGCAGTGACGGTCATCGATCCGAAGACCCTGAAGATTGTGGGAAAGATTGCGACGGGGCAGGATCAGTCGCACATGCTGGTGGTATCGCATGACGGCAAGCGCGGCTACACGGCGAACGTGGGGCCGGGCACCGTCTCGGTGTTGGACATGTCGGGACGGAAGACGGTGGCGGTGATCCCGGTTTCAGGCGCGACGCAGCGGATTTCGATGTCACGGGATGGGTCGATGGTGTTCACGGCGGATCAGAAAAAGCCGCAGATGGCGGTCATCGATACGGCGACGAATATGGTGAAGAGCTGGATTCCGCTGCCGGCGGTAGGTTATGGGTCGGCGGTAACGTTCGATGGGCGATGGCTGCTGGTGCAGATGGGATCGGTAAAGCAGGTGGCGGTCGTCGACCTGGGCACAATGAAGGTAGCTCGCACGATCGATGTGGCTGCAGGCTCGGGTGAGATTCTGATGCGGCCGGATGGGAAGGTGGCGTACGTGTCTTGTCCCGTTGATGGCAAAGTCGCGGAGATCGATCTTACGGACTGGAAGGTGACGCGGCTGATCGATGCCGGCAACAAGGCGGACGGGCTGGCGTGGGTGAAGTAGCGCTCAGGATTGGGTCAGACGGAACAGCCTCTTGTCGTAGGCGATGTGCTTCGCCCAATCCAGCTTGAGTGCCACGGCATCGGGGTGAAGTGGATTGAGCAGATAGTTCCAGGATTCAGGGGATGGAATGGACGGGACGCGGAGCAGGGCGGAGGTCCGGGCGGTGAGCCAGGCGTCGCCAAGTGCCTGTGTGGTTTTGGGGTTGTCCGGATCGATGGTAGCGAGTTGCTTCGGGGAGAGTGTCTTCGGCAGGGTCTTGCTATGCGAGGAGATTTTGAGCAACTGAAAGTGATGCTGGAAGAAGCCTGGGTTGCCGCGGAGGTTGGCGAGGTTTTCGATGAGCGCTACGGCTGGGTGTTCAGCTAGATAAAGGACGCGCTTGCCTTCGGCTGCGGTGTGCCAGCGGCCAGCGAATAACTCGGCCCCGTAGCCGGTGAGGTCAGGATAGTTACTGATACGCCAAAAGAGCATCAGCTGAAGATGCCGTGGGCGATGCCGTGCAGCATCGATTCAATCTCGCGTCCCCCGGCTTCGGTGTGGAGCAGGCTAAGCGGAGTGCGGTCGCCGAGGCGATCATCCCCTTCGCGGAGCCAGCGCAGGGCGGTCTCGCGATTGCCGAAGACCTCCTCAGCGAGACGAATGATGGAGGCGACGCGGATGGCGCGCTCCGTTTCGACCGGAGAGAGATTTTCCCCACGGGCTTTGCGATGCTTGAGGGTGCGCGGAGAGATGACGGTGTTTGCCATCTCGGTGAAGGTGAGACCCTTTGACTTCAGGAGTTCCAGATTGCGAGTGGGCAGGCCCTGCTCGACCAGTTCGGCAAGTTCGAGGCCCGACTTGGGCGCTATTCCGATGTAGTCCTTCAGAGTCGGCTGCGTCGCCATGGGAATCTCCTAGTACATTATGCCACAAGCATGCATGGCAGAATGCCGGAATCTTTGATCGGCATTAGAGAGCGGTCACATTTCCGTCTTCATCCCGGGCATCCTCTGGAACAAAATCGCCCTCAATGACCGATCTGCAAGCTGGAAGTGACGCGGCTGATCGACGCCGGCAACAAGGCGGACGGGCTGGCGTGGGTGAAGTAGCCGCAGGACACCGGCGATTCGCGCGACTCAGGCGCTGGGACGCAGGGCCTTGAAATCCGCCACTTCGAATCCGCTCCGCACCACCGGACGGCCTGTCGGGGAATTCTTCCTGGCATCTGCGTGCTCGATCCCCACCAGCGTTCGCGCATCGGCATAGACGCAGCCCGGGACGCCTGCGCCGGGGTCCGAGCCCGACTCGATCTTGTCGTAGATCAGGTGCTGCGAGCCGTCGATATCTTTAGTTGCACACAGCAGTTGGGCGATCAGTTCGCGACCATCGTCGAAGCGCATTCTTACGCGCTCTCCTTGAAGCTTGCGCGCGTCCTTGAACCTTGTGGCCATTCCCTCACACCTCAGTCTCAGTTTGGATGCAGTATAGAATGGGTTATGGGCGCCCGGGCGAAGAAAAAAGCCGTGCGGACCCATCCTTTCCGGAGCAAATCCTTTTGAGTCAGAGTAAATCAGCAGTGATCCTCGGCGCGCAGTGGGGCGATGAGGGTAAGGGCAAGATCGTCGACGTGCTGTCGGAGAAGTTTTCCGTGGTGGCGCGCTATGCGGGCGGACACAACGCCGGCCACACCGTGATCATTGCAGGCAAGAAGTTCGTGCTGCAGTTGATTCCGTGCGGCGTGCTGCGGCCGGAGTGCAGAGGCGTGATCGGCAACGGTGTGGTGCTGGACCCGATGGCCTTCCTGAGTGAAGTGAAGAAGCTGAAGGACGCCGGGCTGAAGATCGATGGCCAGCTTTTTGTTTCGAACCGCGCGCAGGTGATTCTGCCCTACCACCGGATGATCGAGCTGGCGGCGGAGAACGCGCCGGGGCGGACGAAGATCGGCACCACCAGCCGCGGCATCGGGCCGGCGTACGAGGACAAGAT
>DASWCA010000118.1:0-3842 GCA_036390355.1 Acidobacteriaceae bacterium | reverse complement strand
GGTCAGATCATGCAGGCTGCAGCGTTACTTTCGAAGAACCCGAACCCGAGCGAGCAACAGATCGTGGTCGGCATGAACGGCAATCTCTGTCGCTGCGCCACCTACTCGCGCATCGTCAGCGCCGTGAAGCGGGCCGCCGAGATCATGAACCGGGCCGCTGAGATGACGAATGAGGGAGCCAGCCATGGTTAGGTCCACACAGTCCGCAACGAGCCGGCGCGAATTTCTGGTCCGTTCCGCGGCGACCGCCGCTGGCACGTTCCTGAGCATTGGCCTGCCCGCCCTAGGTAGCCGCACCGCCATGGCCCAAGCCATGTCGAGCTTCACGCCTTCGATCTGGTTCACACTGACGCCTGACGGCAAAGTCACTATGCATATCGTGAAGGCGGAGATGGGCCAGCACGTTGGCACCGGGCTTGCCCAAATCATCGCCGAGGAGCTCGAGGTCAAATGGGACGACGTTCGTCTCGACTCGCCGCTTGAGAGCGTCGAGAACTTTGCCATCTACGGCCTCGCCTACACGGTCAACAGCGGCAGCATCACTACGGAGTTCGACCGCCTGTCGCGAGCGGGCGCTGCCGGCCGCATGGCGTTGATCGAAGCCGGAGCCAAAGTTCTCGGCACGAATGAAACTGACTGCACGGCATCAAACTCGCGCGTCACTGACCGCGTCTCGGGCCGCTCTGTCAGTTATGGCGAGATCATCCAGAAGGTGAAGATCGACCGCAAGTTTGCCTACCCTGAAGACTTCAAGGCGATCAAGCTCAAAGTACCGGGAACCTACAACATCATCGGTAAATCGATCCCGGCCCTCGATATCCCGTCCAAGACCAACGGGCAGGCCAAGTACGGCATCGACGTGTTCCTGCCGAACATGGTGTATGGGGCGCTGGTTATACCGCGAACACGCTACGGCTCAAAAGTGAAGAGCATCGACGATTCCGAAGCTCGCAAGATCCCGGGTTTCGTCAAGGCGGTGAAGGTGGACGACAGCATGGGCAAGTGCACCGGCTGGGTTGTAGCGCTGGCCGAGAAGTTCCCTGCTGCCATCAGAGCGGCTCAAGCCCTGAAGGTTGACGTCGATCCGGGACCTTATGGCGGCCTCAACACCGCTGACCTATTCGCGGAATATGCGCAAACAACCAAAAACGCCGCGGCCGGTGCGAACTGGGTGCTTGAGGGTGATGTCGACAAAGCTCTAGCCGAGGCCGAGAAGGTCCTGGAGATGGAATACACCACCGACATGGTGTGCCACGCCACCATGGAGCCGCTCAACGCAACGGTGCACTTCGTAGACGGCGCTTGGCACGTCTACAGTGGCACGCAAAGCACATCCTTCGCGCGAATGACGCTAACTGCGTATCTGTCGAAAGTGCTGGGTCAGAAGCCGGAGGACATTAAAATCTACGTGCACGAGAGCATCCTCGGCGGCGGATTCGGCGGCAAGCAGGATTACGACGAGATCCTTGCGGCGGCGTACTGCGCCAAGGAAACTGGTCGCCCGGTCAAGTTGATCCAAACTCGCGAGTCGACGTTCGCAACCAGCTTCGCCCGCACGCCGACCTACCACAAGCTCAAGGCCGGTCTGAAGAACGGTCAACTTGTGGCCATGGATCACAACATCTGCTGCGGTTGGATGGGTCCGCGCTTCTCCGTCGGTAAGAAATATGGGACCGACTGGCTGCAGCTCGACTCCTGGGACGCCAAGAAAGAAGACATTGATCAGTGGTCGATCGGCGGCAGCGACCACTGGTACGATGTCGAAAACCATCGCGTCCGCGCTTTCGACAGCGACCGTACTACCTGGGCGGTGCAAGCCAGCGCGCTGCGCACGGTCTCAAACTCGTACAACATGTTCGTGGTCGAGTCTTTCATGGACGAGGTGACGCACGCGCTTAACCGGGATCCGCTGGAATTCCGATTGGCCCTGCTCAACGGCAAAGGCAGCGTCCGAGGCATTCCCAATGCCGGTTACCCGCCGGGCACGTCCTCGGACTACTACATGGACAGGCTGTGGATCTCGCTGCCGTGGCCGAACGACAACTCTTGGCCAAATTACGAGTCCACCACCGTCGGTGGGGCGTTGCGGCTTGCCAACTGCCTACGGGTCGCAGCGGGAAGAGCCGGCTGGGGCGCGAAGAAGCTCCCGCCTAACACCGGAATGGGCATTGCTGTCTCCTCAGCCGAGGAGCGGCAAAGCCCGACCTGGGTTGCCGGCATTGCGGAGGTTACGGTCGATCCCAAAAACGGTCAGTACAAGATCAACCGGCTCACAATCGCCATGGATCCGGGCACTGTGATCAATCCGCTCAATGCCAAGGCGCAAATCCAGGGCGCAGCGCTCTGGGGTACGAGCCAAGTCATGGGCGAGCGGCTGACGCTCAAGCACGGCGCGCTCGAGCAGAGCAACTTCCATGACTATACGCCAATCCGCCTGGCGGATGTGCCGCCGATCGATGTGGAGCTCATCGATTCAGGGCATCACCCGAGCGGCGTCGGCGAACCTGCGTCCACAGTGGTGGCGCCGGCCGTCGCCAACGCGATCTACAATGCCGTTGGCGTCCGTGTGCGGCACATGCCAATCACGGCGGAAGCAGTTCTGGCGGGGCTGAAAAAGAAGGCGTAATCCCTGATCCAATACAGAGAGCACGCATGCGTTACGGGCGAGGCCTAACCGCGTCGCCCCCTCTTTGCGGGAGATCCGCGTCGGCAGACGCTATCCTCCCGCTCTCAGCCGCCGACATCATCGCGCTCTAGCGGCTGCAGAGGAATTTCGCCCGTCGAGGTCCCGACTGGGTGCGATTAGCTAACGCCCGAACTGTGACCCCCTGGGCTCACGACCACACGCATGTCACAGTTTGGCACTTTTCGGACCTGACGGCTCGAACTGGCGATGTCGGCTTATCGTGGTAAAGCGGACCTAGCAACTGCCCGCGCCCAAGTCCGAAATTGACCCCAACCGGACATTGGCGAACGAGAATCGTGGATGTCCGCCGGTCGCCATCCAGTTAGCGCGGTACGGCTTCCATAATCCAAATGGGTGACTGCGTTGGGATGACTCGCCGCAGAGCAAAGCCGGACTCGGACAAGAGGCTGGCGAACTCATCACTGGTCCGCTCTCGCGCGGTACCGAACATGGCCAACATCTGAGCGTCGATCAAATAGCTGGTAGGACGCCCGCGCGCCGGATCTGGCTCGAGTATTTGGTCGCCGATAAGAAGGACGGCATCGGAACCCATTGCTGTCCGGCAGGACCGCAAAATACGAAGACAGTCTTCGTCAGGCCAATCGTGCAGCACGCGGATCAGCATGTAGACGTCTGCGCCGCCTGGAACGTTGGTGAAAAAATTACCGCCAGATAACTCGATGCGTCCGCCGAGCAGATCTGCCGGTTGAATGGCGTTCACGACATCGTCGCGGTCGAACAGCAGCCCGCGTAGAGCGGTGAAACGCGAAAGAATGTAGCGCAACGCCGCGCCGTTGCCACCCCCGACGTCGGCAATCAATCTCAAGCCGGAGAAGTCATATGCTGCGGCGATCGCCGGATGACGATTATCGGGGAAATTCGCCATCATTGCGTCGAAACCGCGCGCCTCATCCGGATGGGCGCGCAGATATTCGAAACGGGTCGTGTTCCAGGCCGCCACATGAGGCACGCCCCCAGTCATAGCCGCGTCCAGCTTTCCCCACGCTGCCCACGATCCCGGGGCGGCCCAAAATCGCGCCGAATGGTGCATGCTGTTTGGTGTGTCGGTCCGTAACAACCGCGAACGAGCCGAATGGGCGATACGGCCGTCAGGCGCTACACTGAAGACATCAAAAGCCGCGAGCGCTCTTAGCAC
>DASWCA010000117.1:0-5317 GCA_036390355.1 Acidobacteriaceae bacterium | reverse complement strand
CGGCAAGCTGCAGGTCGCTGAACTGGCCGGTGAAGATCTGCTGCATCAGGTCGCGCGCGTCCTCGCGGGTGAGGGTGGCGCGTTCCTCGATGATGCGTTTGAGGTAAGGCTGCGGCATAAGGCAGTTCTCAGTTCTCAGTTGTCAGTTCTCAGTTGTCAGTAAGTGCTAATCTCAACGCCGGTATGAAACCTTAAGGGTAGCAGGGAGAGTAATTGGGCGTTTGTTCCGGTGGATGTATTCTTCGCAGGGACAGGTTTGGACCTGACAACTGACAACTGAGGACTGACAACTTCCTATGCGCCTCTGGTTTGCCCATAGCAGCGAAGTCCCGATCTACCGCCAACTGGTGACGCAGGTGGCGCTCGCGGTGCTGTGCGGCGATCTCCGTCCCGGCGACCGGCTTCCGAGTACGCGGGAACTGGCCCGCCGCTTTGCGCTGCATCCCAACACGGTGAGCGCGGGCTATCGCCAGTTGGAGAAGGAAGGTTGGACCGAGCGGCGGCGTGGCAGCGGCATCTATGTGCGCGCATATGCGGAGCCGCCGTCGACGCCGGAGCAGATGCTCGACCATCACATTGCCGGATTCTTCCGCGCGGCGCGCGAGCTGGCGTTGCCGGCCGAGGCGGTACGGGCGCGGGTGTTGGTGTGGCTGGCCGCTCCGCCACCCGACCACTTCGTTCTGATTGACCCTGATCCTGAACTGCGGCGCATTCTGCTGACGGAACTGCGCCGGGCGACCACGTGGGAGGTGCGGGAGGCATCGCCTGAAAGCTGCAGAAATCGGGAGACCCTGGCGGCGGCCATTCCGTTGTGCCGGCCAAGCCAGGCCAAGCTGGTTCGCGGGGTGTTGCCGAAAGGCGTGGAGTTGGTGACGCTGCCAATCCGGTCTCCCAACACGTGGTTGAGCCCGTGGCTGCCCGCTCCTGCAGGGCATTTGGTTGGGGTGGTGTCGCACTGGCCGGAGTTTCTGGACGGGGCTCGTACGATGCTGATTGCCGCAGGTCTGGCGCCCGAGGTGCTGATCTTCCGCGACGCGCGCAAGCCGCGATGGCGTCGAGGCCTGGAGCAGGCTACGGCGATCCTTTGCGACAGCTTCACGGCCGAGGCTGGCAGCCTTCCCCAGAAGCCGCATGTGATTGTCTTTCCGCTACTTGCCGATTCGGCGAGCGGGCTGCTGCGGGAGTATTCGCTGGAGCCGGTGGACATTCTCCGTTGACCGTTCTTCGTTGTACGTCGCCGGAATGGGGGTCCAGCCTGGACGCCTTTCACGGACAACGGAGAACGTAGAACGAACAACGCCGCCTTTGTGACACTTGTGAAAGTGTACTCAGCTGGCTTTGTGGCGCGGCCATCGCGCATACGCTCACCTCATCGGCGCTGCTTGCGCGAGGAGGCGAGAAATGCAAATCAAATTCCGCAAACAGCGGATTCCCTGGGCTATGGCGGCGGGCCGCGCTTTGCTTGGGCCAGTCGTGGCCGTGGGAGAGAGCTGTGCCTGGAGTGCCGTGACGCTGGCGTGGCTGGTGGTCACCGCGGTGATTTCGGACATCCTCGATGCATTCAACCTGGAAGGAATTGTGATGTCGCTGATGCTGCCGGAGTGGAGGAGGGATGGTAAGACCTGGCGAGCGGCGTGGACGATGCGAGACGGGACCGGGAAACATGGAACAGCAGAGCAAGAGCGACGGGCTCCGGTAGCGCGGACGACAGCGGTTGCAGTCAGTGGTGTTGCGGTGCTGGCACTGTGCGTTTTGACAGTGCCTGCCCTCGCGTTGGAACCCGGCCAGGCCGCGTATGCAGGTGGAACTGCAAAGATAGCTTTGGACACCCCCGGGACTCTGGACACTACTTCTCCGACGGAGTTGGTCTTCAGGTACACGGAAGCGAACGGGACGCCGGGCGAGATTGCGATTGCGTATGCGAAGATCCGCAACTTCGAGCCGCGAAATGACGTGGTGCGGCATCTGGGGTTCCTCCCAGCGCTGGGGGCGGGGCTGGTGGCGGCGCGGCAGCGGCGATACACGCTGGCAATCAGCTACACCGATGCTTCCGACGCGATGCAGGTAGCGATCCTGCAAGTGGCCGAGCGCGATCAGCAAGCTCTGGAGACGACGTTGCGCGCGCGGGCGCCTAAGAGTTGCATGGTGACACAGTACTCGAATTCCTGCCCGATGGCTCGGCCGGTTCCGGCGCCGGCGGCAACGGCAACAGCAACACCGGTACCGGCATCGGTGCCACCGGCGGTAAAGTAGGCCGGTCGGTGATTGGGAGGAACTATGAAAGGCCTTGCTTGTCTCGTTCCGTTATGTGGATTGGCGTTTTGCCTGGCGTGCTTCGGAAGGACCGTGCCGTCGTCGCAGAAATATCGAAAGACGCTGGCGCAAAATATGGTGATCCAGGGCTACGAATGCGCCAAAGGATACGCATGGTTCTATCCGGGGGACCGCCTGGCATCTTGTTTTGTGGCGCAGGACGTCGATTTCGGCGTTGCGCGAGCGGCGGCGGGATCGTGGATCACACTGGATACGGATGGGAGGCCGAAAGTCCTCCAGTTGGTCCACGACACGCCGATCCTCGGATACAAATGCAGGGGCGGCAACCGGCTGCTGGGGCCAAGCGAAGGCGCCACAACTGCGTTCTACCCCAGCGGAAAGCTGCAGGAATGCTGGCTTGCCGAGGACCAGGACGTGCAAGGGATTCCATGCGCGCAATCGGGGATTTTTACCGGGCACAGCAGCGTTCAGTTCTTCGAAAGCGGAAAGCTGCGAAGCTGCAAGCTATCTCGAGACTTCGGCAAGCTGCGGCGCGGCGAGCGTCTCGTTCAGGCGCCGTAGGGCTTGCGGCTCAAGCCGATTCCGGCGCTGTGTGGGCGTGGGATTTGGCCAGTATTCCCAGGACGAGGGGGATGGTCGACAACGCGCCCACCGTCAGCAGCGCGAGCCCGGCGCCTTTGCGGGTTTCGCGGCCCAGTCGTTCCGCCAGCAGCAATCCCAGGCCTGCGCCAAAGGCAACCCGGGTGCCGGCGATCATGACAATTTCAGGTACGGTCAAAGTCGTCTCTCGCATATGTGCCTCCACTGCGGATTTGGATGCGTTCCCGAAATCTGAAGCAGCTTTCATCGCAGGTGAAGACTGTATTAATCCGGCGTGGGCTAGTATCGATTATCGGTATGGCTGCGCGATAATCGACGAGCTTCGATTGCTGGCGATTCCGGCAATCCGATAGTATCGAAAGTGCGAGCTTTTTTATCCAACCGACCGAGATCAAACCTACATGAAGATTCACGAGTATCAGGCAAAAGAGATTCTGCGGAAGTACGGCGTGCCCGTACCCGATGGCGAGATGGCCACAACTTTGGAAGAGGCCGACACGGCAGCAAAGACGCTGTTCAGCAAGGGGAATGTGGCCGTGGTGGTGAAGGCCCAGATCCATGCCGGCGGACGCGGCAAGGGCGGCGGCGTGAAGGTCGTCAAGACCATCCAGGACGCGGATGCAGCCGCTAAGACGATTCTCGGGATGCAGCTCGTCACACATCAGACCGGGCCCGTGGGACAGAAGGTCCAGCGGCTTCTGATCGAAGCAGGATCGGCGATCGAGCGTGAGCTTTATCTCGGTCTCGTGCTGGACCGCGCGTCGGCCAAGGTTGTGTTTATGGCGTCGCAGTCGGGCGGCATGGAGATTGAGCAGGTGGCGCACGATACGCCGGAGCTTATCTATAAGGAGTACATCGAGCCGGCGCTTGGCCTGCAGCCGTACCAGGCGCGCAACCTGGCGTTCAAGCTGGGGCTGAATCCGAAACAGATCAACGCCGCGGTGGCGTTCATGATGGGGCTGTACAAGGCGTTCATCGAGACCGACTCGACGCTGATGGAGATCAATCCGTTCATCACGACGAAGGACGGCGGGCTGATGGCGCTCGACTGCAAGATCAACTTCGACGATAACGCGATGTTCCGGCACAAGGACCTGAAGGAACTGCGCGACCTGGCGGAGGAAGATCCGCTGGAGGTTGAAGCCTCGAAGTACGCGCTGAACTACATCAAGCTGGACGGCTCGATTGCGTGCATGGTCAACGGCGCCGGGCTGGCGATGGCGACGATGGACATCATCCAGTATGCGGGCGGGAGCGCAGCAAACTTCCTCGACGTAGGCGGCGGCGCGAATCAGGAACAGATCGAGAATGCGTTCGGGATTTTGCTTTCCGATAAGAATGTGAAGGCGATCTTCATCAACATCTTTGGCGGCATTCTGCGCGTGGATGTGCTGGCGACGGCAGTTGTGGCAGCGGCGAAGAAGCTGAATGTGCAACTGCCGATTATCTTGCGGCTCGAAGGCACGAATGTTGAAGAAGGGCGCAAGATTCTGAAGGAATCGGGCTTGAAGTTTGAGGTTGGCACAACCATGAAGGACGCTGCCGATTTGGCTGTCGCAGCGGCAAAGGGTTGACCGCTCAAATGGAATCATCGGAGGCTTCATGAATTTTAGGACGTACGGCCCGTTTGAACTTCAGGCGATTGCGGCGGGTGAAATCGACAAACTCTTCCTGGAAATAAAAAAAGTTGATGAGGGTCTACAGTACGCGATTGGTGTGTACATCGTGGCCGCTAAAGGAAGTGATGGCTGCTTGACACCAGTGTATGTCGGGCAGACGGAGAACGAGTTCGGACGACGGTTCAGGGACGAACTCGATGCAGAGAAGTTTGACAAATCAGTCCCCCAAAACGGCTCGCTTAAACTGTTTTTAATTGCACTCATTACCACTTCTGGGAAACTACAGAAAGTCGAAAATGAGCTTGATTCTAGTTCCATCGATCGGCTGGAACTTGCGCTGATCGGCTCTTGCCTATCCAAGAATCCGAGCCTGCAGAATAAGCAACTGCGGAATATTCAAGAGAGGACAATCAATGCGTCGATGCATGTGCCTGGCTACTTGAATAGTTCTGTGGAGGATGAGGATTACGACGAAGCGGCACGCGAATTGGCAGAGATGCTTAAGGTACGACAGTAATCTTCAGGAGAACGTAATGTCAGTTTTGGTTGATACGAATACGCGGTTGATTGTGCAGGGCATCACAGGACGTGAAGGCACATTCCACGCCAAGGGCTGTGCGGAGTACGGCAAGCAGTTTGGCAACGACATCGTCGTGGGCGGCGTAACGCCGGGCAAGGGCGGGACGATCCATGAAGGTTGGCCGGTGTTCAACACAGTTGAGGAGGCGGTGAAGGAGACGGGCGCGAATGCGACCATGATCTTCGTGCCGCCGCCGTTCGCAGCGGACGGCATTCTCGAAGCCACGGCGGCCGGCGTGCCGCTG
>DASWCA010000116.1:0-6115 GCA_036390355.1 Acidobacteriaceae bacterium | reverse complement strand
TGATGGCGACGCATACCTTGGTGAGCCGGGAACGGAGTAGCTGGGGCGCGATGCTAGGCAGATTCGATCTCATAGACGCAATCGCGTATCTTACAGAGCAGTCGGCCAGGATGCAAATTTCCGCGTATTTCGGCGGTTTTTTGGGCTAGGTCCCGGCTTCCGATTGACAGCCCAAATGGCCATCCGGTCCTTTGCTTTAGCGTAGATAGACGCCTATTAGCGACGGAAAGTCACCTGGCGCGGTGAATAAAGGCCAAATTCAAGGGATCGCGGACATCTGTAAAATGAAGGACTTATGGATTGGGTAGAGAGCGCAGAAGCGATTGACGGGGTGGACCAGATCCTGGCGGCTGTCGGGCTGGGGCATGGACGGCGGAAGACGCTTGCCGGAACGTGGAAGGCGGGGGAGCGGCGGCCCCGGGCGGCGCGGCAGACGCAGCCGGGAAAGCCAGCCGGGCGGAGGCTAGAGGTCATCCGTGCGGGAGGCTGGGAGCGGTTCTCGTGGCTTCGGCATGGCTTCAGCGCTCGCGCGGGGGGCGTGTCCTCGATCTATGGGGAACACTCGCTGAACCTGGGCTGGACGAAGGAAGACGACGCGGCAAAGGTCGCTGAGAATCGGCGGCGGTTTCTCAAAGCGGCCGTCGGCGGAAATCAAGGTAAGTTGCTGACCATACGCCAGTTCCACTCAGGTATGATCCGCATTGTCGAGGCGGAAGATGGCGCTCGGGAGGGCCGCCTGGAAACGGCCGACGGGCGCGCAGTGTTGCGCGGGGATGGCATGATGACGGACGTCCCCGGAGTAATGCTCGGGGTGCAGGTGGCGGACTGCGTGCCGGTCCTGGTGGCCGACGTTCGGCGGCGCGCGGTGGCCGCCTTCCACGCAGGCTGGCGCGGGACCCTGGCGCGGATCGTCGAGCGGGGGATCGGCCGAATGGGGCTGCGCTACGGGTCGCGGCCGGAGGATCTGGTCGCCGTAGTGGGGCCGTCAATCGGGTCCTGCTGCTACTCCGTGGGCGAGGAGGTGCGCTTCGAGTTCGAGTCGCAGTTCGCCTACGCGCCGGAATTGTTCTCGGAGGTCTACGACTCGGACCCGGTGCGGGATAAGTATCCATTGCTGTTTCTGACGGCACGGGCGCCGGGGCACTCGAATATCGGGCCGCAGATCCATCTCGACCTGTGGGAGGCGAACCGGCGTCAATTGCTGGATGCCGGATTGAAGGCGAAGCGAATTACGGTGATCGGAGAGTGTACGGCGTGCGCCCGGGTGAAGGGTGGGGCGCTGAAATACTTCTCGCATCGCGGGGAGAGCGGATTTGCAGGCCGGATGATGGGGATCGTTGGCGTCGCTGAGTGATTATTACGTATTGAATTCCGTATTGACAAATGTATGTACTTAGGGAGAGGATTGGAGATCGACGGTTGGAATTTGAATGGGACGAGGCGAAGAACACAGAGAACCTTCGCAAGCACGATGTGGAGTTTGAGACAGCGAAGCTGGTGTTTGACGACCCGTTCGCGGTCACAGTACGGGCGGATTCAGATGAGGTGGAAGAGGAGCGCTGGGTGACGGTGGGGTCGATTGGGCCACATGCGGTGGTCCACGTTGTGACCACCTGGCGTGGGGACGTGGTGCGAATGATCTCGGCGCGTAGAGCGACCGCGATAGAGAGGAGAAATTATGAAGAGGCTTACAAAGGAACAAAGACGGGACATCGCGGCAGTCGCCGCAAAGCGAGACGAAGACATTGATCTGTCCGACATGCCCGAGATCACGGATTGGAGCGGAGCGGTGGTGGGAATGTTCTATCGTCCTGCGAAGCGGCCTGTGACGATGCGTCTGGATGAGGACGTGGTGGCGTGGCTGAAGGGGTTCGGACCGGGCTACCAGACGAAGGCAAACCTCTTGCTGCGGCATGCAATGATGAACAGTGGCGCCAAAAAATCCTCTGCACGTCGTTGAGGGACTGGGCGCACCGCGAGCACGCGTGACGCTACTCCGACAAGTCCGGGGAGCTAGAAACGGTAGCCGAAGGACGCCTGCATCTGGCGGCCGGGGAGCGCGGCGGTGGGTTGCATAAAGCGTGAGGACGTGAGCGCGCCAATGTAGCCGCTGTAGTTGGGGTGATTGAGGACATTGAAGGCGGAGAGCCCGGCAGAGAAGACCCTGGCCTTGTCGCCGGTGGCTTTGGTGAGTTGGAAGTCGTGGTTCCAGAGCAGGTCGAGGTCGGTGGTGCCTCCGCCCTGGAGAGTGTTGCGGCCAACCCCCGTGGGCCGGGCGTTGCCGAGTCCGGTGTGGAAGTCGTCGGTGCCTGTGGTCTCGGTATAGGGCGAGCCGGAGTAGAGAGTCGCGCTGACGCCCAGGGTGAGCCAGTGGTCGGGGTTGATGTTGCCAATGAGGTTGAACGCGTGCAGGCGGTCGAAGTTGGCGCGGCCCCAGTTGGCATTGGGATGGTACTGGTCCTGCGGAAAATTGCGGATGCTGTTGGTATTGTTCTCCACCCGGGACAGCGTGTATTGCGCCTGGCCCGAGAACCAGCGGCCGGTCTGTCCGCGGAAGGAGAGATCGAAGGCGTTGAGCAGTTGGCGTCCGCCGGACTCGATCTGCTGAATCTGGCCGAAGGCCGGGTTGGGGCGCGGATAGTCGGCGGTAAGGCTGGGGTTTGCAGGCAGGATCGGGGCGTTGGCGTCACGCGAGCGAAAGCTCTTGACCTGGACGGAGTTGCGGTACGCTGCGGTGACGGTGACCTTCTTGTTCAATTGCCGCTCGATGCCGAGGCTGGACTGAATGGTGTACGGCGCACGAATGTTGGAGGCCTCGCGCACGATATTGCTTGGCGCGGCGGAGAAGGTCGTGCCCGGAGCCAGCGGATACGTGGGATTTTGCAGCTGAACCGAGTCGAGAACGACGCCATTGTGCAGTTTGAACGTAGCGGGGTAGTCGCCGCCAGTGCGGTCGTAGAAGATACCGACGCCGGCGCGCAGAATCGTCTTGCCTTTGTCAGGAGCGTAGGCGAGGGAGACGCGCGGAGAGAAATTATTGTTGTCGGAGAGGTAGGTCTGCCAGTCGTAGCGAAAGCCGAGGGAGAACTGAAGCTTCGCAGTGACCTTGATCTGATCCTGAAAGAAGGCGCCGATCTCGTTGGTCCAGTAGAGGCCGCGTCCGATGCCCTGCTGCGCGGTAAAGACATAGGGCCTGTTGGCGACGTAGTCGGAGAGCGACGCGAATCCGAAGGTGCCGAGGCGGTTGGTGTGGTCGTCAACGGCGCGCTTGCTGAACTGAGGGAGTTGAGCCCCAAAGCGGATGTAGTGCTTCCCATGGCTCCAACTGACGACTTCGTTGATGTGGATGGTGTTCTCGGTGCGATTGAGATCACCCTGCGCTCCGCCTCCGGTGAATGCGCCGTTGACCTGGATGGCCTGTGCGTTGGTGACGCTGCGGGAAACATCCTCATCCTTCTCGAAGGTGACAAGCAGTTGGTTGATGAGGTTGGGCGTGACGATGATGCGGTCGTTGAAGATGGCGTCGTCTTCGCGCGAGTCGTCGTTGACGCCCGCTGCGGGCAGAACGAGGCCCCCGACGCCAGAGTTCACGTCGCTGTAGTACTCGAAGTTATAGCCGGCCTGGAGGCGATGCGCCGGGGAGAAATCGTGCGTAACCCGAAGCGATGCCTGTGAGTTGCGCTGCGGCGTCAGGACATTTTGGTTGACCGGGCCGTTCGGTCCGATGGCATTCACGGCGGCTGCGGTGTTTCGCTGTCCGTATACGCCGGAGGCGATGAAGTTCGTGTGGCCGCCGTGCCCGACCGGGCCGGTGATGTGGCCGTCGAAGAGGCGGCGCGCTTCCGGCGGTCGGGTGACCGCGAAGCGATTTTTTGCGTTGAAAGTGGCGTCGCGAATGAGGAAGTCAGCTTCGCCGTGATAGAGCTGCGAGCCGGGCTTCGTGGTGATCTCAATGCGTCCGCGGCCTGGACGCGTGAATTCGGAGGAGTACGGATCGTTGTTGATGCGGACCTCCTGGATGGAGGAAGGCGAGACGCCGACGCTCTTCATCTCGACGCCGTCGACGATGAGGGTCACACCTCCGGATGAGCCGGAGGAGGCGTCGAGGAAGGGCGTGAGTGCGGAGATGTAGTCCTGGTCGAAGACCGGCAACACGCGCAGACTGTCAGCCGTCACCGAGACGGTGTCGAGGTTGGACGACGAGTCAATGGCGAGGGTCTGGTCTGCGCCTACCGTGACTTCCTGGCTGACGGCGGCGAGGGCGAGGCTGACTTTGAAGCCGGTCACGCTGGACGTAAGGTGCAGGGGAAGTGTGCGCGGGGCGAAGCCGGAGAATGCGGGGACGTCGAGAAGAAAGTCTCCGGCGTGGAGCCCGGTAAAGACAAAGTTGCCCGCAGCATCGCTCTCGATTTCGTGGACCAGGGTGCCGGCACGCGACAGCCGCAAGGGAACGCCCGGAATTGCTGAACCTGTGGCTTCGACGACATAGCCGCGGACGGACAGAGTATTTTGTGCAGGGGCCGGGATGGTCGCGATCACAAGGAGAGCCAGCAGGCTGCGTGCAAATCTGCGGAGCATGTCTCGATGCTACAGGGGCTTGGATTAAGCCTGAATTAAGGCGCGACGACGCGAGGGGTCGCACCGCCAGTTTCTTGCATCGATACACTAGAGAGAGTGCCTCTCGAAACTCCATTGGCGACCCAGGACGCAGCGCCCCAGAAGTCTCTGAGCGGTTTCGCCCCACTGCGCATTCCGGTCTTCCGGGACCGCTGGATCGCCTCCACAGTCTCCGGTCTTGGCACGTGGATGCAGGACACGGCAGGCACCTGGCTGATGACCTCGCTCACCGCATCACCGCTTCTGATTGCCCTGATGCAGACCGCGGCCAGCCTGCCTGTGCTTGCCCTGGGCCTGCTCGCGGGCGCCACCGCCGATCTGCTCGACCGGCGCCGCCTGCTCATCTTCTGGCAGAGCTGGATGCTGGGCTCGGTCGGAGTGTTGGCCGTGCTGACCTTTCTCGGCCACATCTCGCCGTGGTCGCTGCTGGCCTTCACGTTCCTGCTGAATATCGGCTCGGCGATGAACAATCCGGCGTGGCAAGCTATCGTGCCCGAGCTGGTCCCCCGCGAATTCATACCCGACAGCGTCACGCTGAACGCGGCCTCGAACAATCTCGCTCGTGCCGTCGCTCCAGCGCTGGGCGGCCTGATGGTCGCCGCCTTCAAAACCACCGATACCGGCAGCGCGTACGTCTTCCTGCTCAACTCGCTCTCCTTCGCAGCCGTTATCTGGGTCCTCGTCAACTGGAAGCGCATACCACTGTTCAAGTCGGCGCTCCCGTCCGAGCGGATGGCCGCTTCCATTCGCTCCGGTCTGCGATATCTGCGCTACGCCCCAAACCTTCAGGCCTCGCTTCTGCGCGCCTTCACCTTCACCTTCTTCTTCTCAGCCATCTGGGCGCTGCTGGCTGTAGTCGCCCGCAACGATCTGCATCAGGGCGCCCTGGGTTACGGCATCCTGAACGGCTCTTTGGGCCTCGGCGCAGTGATGGCCGCGTTCACATTGGCTCGCATTCGCGTTCACTTTTCCACGGACCGCATTATCGCCATTGCAACGTTCTACAACGTCTTCACGCTGGTGCTGCTCGCCCGTATCCACCGCCCCTCGATCATTATCGCCACCCTCATTGTCTCCGGCTTTTGCTGGACCAGCAGCATGGCGTCGCTGAATACGTCGGTGCAGATGTCCGTGCCTGCCTGGGTCCAGGCGCGTGCCCTTGGCGCTTACATGATGACCTTCCAGGGCGGGCTTGCCCTCGGGTCGGTGGTTTGGGGATCGATCGCCGAACGCTGGGGCACACCCATCGCCCTGCTGTGCGCGGCAGGAGGCTTTGCCGGCACATTCCCGTTTGTGCGGCACTTCCGCATCCTGCGCGGCGGTATTCCGGACACCACGCCGCACCAGTACAAGCGGGCCGCGCCTGAGCTTGCGCCCTTTCCAGAGGCCGATCCGGAGGATAACGACCCCGCGCAGGCAGGCCCCGTGCGCATCTCCATCGACTACCAGATCCCGATCGAGAACTACAGCGAATTCACGCGGCTGATTCACAAGCTGC
>DASWCA010000115.1:0-9593 GCA_036390355.1 Acidobacteriaceae bacterium | reverse complement strand
TAGCCACTCCACTCTGCGCCGCCACGCCACGGCCAGCACACAGCCAATGCTGATCAACCCCGCGCTCAGTCCCACCCACAATCCACGCACTCCCCACCCGCGCTCAAAGCAGAGCCAAGCTCCCAGTGGCAATCCAACCAGCCACCAGCCCACCAGGTCGGTGATCATCGCAATCCGCGTATTGCCCGATCCGCGCAGCGCCCCGATGGCCGTCACCTGCACGCCGTCAAAGAACTGGAACACCGCCGCAATTGCCAGCAGCGAAACGCCCACCTTCGCAATCGCCGGGTCCCAGGTGAATATGTGCACGATCGCCAGCGGCCAGGTCCATAGCACAACGGCCGAACAGCTCATGAAGCTCGCGCTCAGCAGCACGCCGCTCCAGCCGCTCACGTTCGCCGCCTCCGCATCGCGCCGCCCAATTGAGTTGCCTACCCGCACCGACGTCGCCTGCGCGATGCCCAGTGGCACCATAAATGTCAGCGAAGCCATCACCAGTGCAATCTGGTGTCCCGAGACGGCCACCGCCCCCAGCCTTCCCGCCACCAGCGTGCTGGCCGAAAAGATTCCAACCTCCAGCGCAATCTGTGTCGCCGCCGGAGCCCCCAGCCGAACGATCTTCCACATCCTGTCGAAATAGATTTCCCGCGCATACTGCAGCAGCCGCCAGTGCTCGCGTCGATTGCGCCAGCTCATGTATCCCAGCAGCACGCAAGCCATGTAGCAGCGCGAGAGCGTGGTCGAAATCCCCGATCCCGTAGCCCCCAGCGCTGGCATCCCAAAGTGCCCATAGATCAGCGCGTAGTTCCCCGCAAAGTTCACGATGTTCGCCGAAACCATCGCAAACGCCACCACCTTTACCCGGTGCGTCCCCTGCAGAAAAACCCGCATCGCCACAAAGCCCATCAGCGCTGGCAATCCACAAGCCATGGCATAGAGGAAGGGAATCGTCTGTCGGATGATCCCCGGCGCAATCCCCATCGGAGCCAGCAGCCACGCGCTTGCCGCCACCATCAGCGCGCAAAGCACCCCCAGCGGCAGCGCCAGTTGCACCCCGGCCCACAGCGTACGAAAGCACTCCGGAATCCGTCCCGCCCCAAAGTCCTGCGAGATGATCGAATCGGTCCCCAGCAGCATCCCCTCGCAAACAATCGCAAAGACCAGGAACACCGCCGATCCCACACTGACCGCAGCCAACGCGTCCGGCCCTACCCGCCCGATCATCGCAATGTCCACAAACTGCATGGACATCCACCCCACCTCGCCCATCACAATCGGCACCGCCAGCCGCAGCAGCGGAGGCATCTCGCGACGAATTTGGTGAGCTCGAATCATCTCTTCGTGATGTGGTGCGTATTGCTGTGGTGCGTATTGCGCGGGTACGTATTGCCTCCGGTGCCCAGCACGTTCGCCTTCTTCTGGCTACGTGGGGTTGTTGACTTTGTCCTTGCTCTTGCCCTGTCCTCCATTTCTGCCGTCTTTAGCAGAAGTGAGCAGAAGTGCGGCTTTTGCTTTTGCTCTTGGTTTTGCCTTTGTTTTTTGCTTTTATTCCTGCTCTTGTCTTTGCTCCTGCTTTTCAGGTGTCATCCTGAGCGTAGCGAAGGACCTCGGGTTTGCCCTTGCCTCTTGTTCGCATAAGCTCGGACCGCAACCGTTCCCCACCAACTCTTGCCTTTGCCCTTGCTCTTCCCGCCGCATCGACGATCCACACGCAGCAAAAGGCCCCCGCGGCGGCGGAGGCCTACACTTCTTCCGGCGTTGCGCGGAGCGTCTACTCGCCATCCAGCGCGCGTCGTTGTTCTCGTGCTGTTAAGCTTTTGTGACTTTACCGCTGCGCAGGCATCCCGAGCAGACGCGAACTTTCTTCGTGTTCGTCGTGCCCGCGACCTTCGCCTTTACCGGATGCAGGTTCACGTTCCAGCGGCGGCGGGTCTTGTTGTTTGCGTGCGAAACGTTATTGCCGAACTGCGGACCTTTGCCGCAGACTGAACAAACCTGTGCCATAACTAACTCCAAAATTTTGGAACCGCTTGGGCTTTCGATTGCTGCACTGGGCCAATCCGACCGGAGCAACGTTGGGCGCAACCGAAGGTGCAACCCAGAAAAGAAACGCGCGGAACCTGAAATGAACAAAAGAGGCTGGTCGCCAACCTTCAAATTCTACCCGACGCTGTGGATTTCAGCAACCCGGCCCCGGAATTTCACCAGATAAGTGGGTCATCCTGAGCGCAGCGAAGGACCCCGACGGCCCAAATCTTCAGTGCCGCCCCAAGCTTTTCAACCCGCCATCGCCTTTGCGCATGACGCATAACGACTGCCGCGACGCCCACCACCGCCCCAGCAGAAACACTTCTCCCGCAACCCACACACTTCCAAAGATCGCCTTGTTGTACTGCGCCAGCCAAAGCGGCAGATAAATATCGAAATTGTCCGCTCGCTCCAGGGTGTATCGCGCCGCCAGATCCGTCAGCGGACACCGTCCGCCGTTCACCGCCAGCGCCGCGCACTCCAGCAGCACCATTCCGCTCAGCGCCGCCGCCAACGCAAACCTCCGCCTTGCGGCCGTCACGGGAATCCCCGCGATACACAGCACAAAGAACAGCCACACCGCCGTGTGCAGCAGTTTGATCGAAACCAGCATTCGCCCAGGCCCCTAGTGAGAACTTTCCCGCCAGCCGCCGACGCTCACTACCCTTCATCGAGACTTGCGCCCATAGATTACACTAGCCGTTATGAGCGCAGTTCAACCCGCATCGATCAAGGTCCATAAAACCAGCGGAACCACAATGGAAATCGGCTGGAAAGACGGCCATCAGAGCACCTACACCTTCACCTATCTGCGTGACGCCTGCCCTTGCGCCCTCTGCAACGAAGAGCGCGAGAAAACGCATCGCCGCCCCGGTCAGCCCGCCGCCCCTGACGCCGCCGGCCCCCTGCAGATGTTCAAGCCGCAGCCCCGTCCTACTGAAGTCGCTCAGGTCGGCAACTACGCCATCCGCTTCAGTTGGAACGACGGCCACCAGCACGGAATCTTCTCCTGGGATTACCTCCGCGAGTGGTGCCCCTGCGAAGAATGTCGCGCCACCCGCCACTCCAGCGACGGCCTCCAGTACGACATCGACAACCACCCGCCGCGTGTGCAGTAGAAGTTTGAGACAACCGGTCGTGAATGTTTATCTTTTGTGGTTTCTTCCAGACGGCGACGAAGTTGAAGACGACGCATTGCTAATCGGCGTGTACGAGAGCGAACCTGCTGCGAAAGCAGCCATCGAACGCTTGCGAATGAAGCCCGGATTCATTGATCACCCTGAAAGGTTTCGCATCTACCCGCGAAAACTGGGACAGGATAGTTGGACCGAGGGCTTCGTCCAAAACTAGCGCGAGAGCCTCTCCTAAACCTGTTACCCTTTTACTAGACCCCCGGTCGCCCTTTTTCTCATGGATTTTCTGGCAAAACTAAACCCGCAGCAGCGTGAAGCGGTCGAAACCGTGCGTGGCCCTGTGCTCATTCTGGCCGGAGCCGGTTCCGGCAAGACGCGTGTCATCACCTATCGCATCGCCTATTTGGTCGAGCACGAAAACGTCCCCGCCGACCGCATCCTGGCCGTCACCTTCACCAACAAAGCCGCCGCCGAAATGGCCGAGCGCGTCCAGCAGCTCATCGGACAGCATTCCTTCGCCAAGCCCGCCATCAGCACCTTCCACTCCTTCTGTGTGCGCATGTTGCGGCGCGACATCAACGCCCTCCAGATCAACGGCAAGGGTTACACCAAGGATTTCGTCATCTACGACGAAGCCGACCAGCAGCAGGTCGTCAAATCGGCCATCAAGCGCCTCGGCATCGACGACAAAAAGCTCACGCCGCGCAGCGTTCTCGGCCTCATCTCTCACGCCAAGAACCACATGCAGGACCCGCAGGAGATGTACCTCAACTCTGCCGATCCCAAGATGGAGCGCATCGCTCACATCTACAAGATCTACAAAGACGAACTGCTCAAGGCCAACGCCCTCGACTTCGACGACCTTCTCCTCGAAAGCGTCCGCCTGCTCAAAGGCGACGCCCCCACTCGTGAGAAGTATCAGCGCCGCTACCAGTACATGCTCGTCGACGAATATCAGGACACCAACCGTCCGCAGTACGAAATCATGCTCGCCCTTGCCGGAGCCCACCAAAATCTCTGCGCCGTCGGCGACGAAGATCAGTCCATCTACTCCTGGCGCGGCGCCGACATCAACAACATCCTCGACTTCGAGAAGAACTTCCCCAACGCCAAGATCATCCGCCTCGAGCAGAATTACCGCTCCACCCAGCCCATCCTCCAGGCCGCCTCCGCCGTCGTCGCCAACAACGTGCAGCGCAAGGGAAAGAACCTGTGGACGGCCCGCGAGGGTGGCAGCAAAATCGGATTCTACGACGCCCCCGATGGCGAGAACGAAGCTCTTTTCGCCGCCGACTTCATCGCCAAATGGCAGCGCGAGCGCGCCCGCGATGGCAACGAAAACAAATCGGCCATCCTCTACCGCACCAACTCGCAATCGCGCCTCATGGAAGAGGCCCTGCGCCGCTATAACCTCAACTACAACGTCGTCGGCGGCTTCAGTTTCTACGAGCGTGCGGAGATCAAGGACATGATCTCCTACCTCAAACTCATCCTCAATCCTGACGATTCCGTTGCCCTCATGCGCGTAGTCAATACGCCGGTCCGCGGCATCGGCCGCACCACCATGGAGACCGTCGAGCGCGTAGCCCTGGAGACGAACAGCTCTCTCTGGGCGGCCCTCCAGCACGTAATCGATCAGCGCCTTCTGTCCGCACGCGCCTGTGCCGCGCTCGCCAACTTCCGCGACCTCGTTCGCGACGCCCGCGCCATGGTCTCTGGCGACTTCGCCGAACACATGGAAGCCACCGCCGCCTCCGTCGAGGCCCCCGCATCCCCGGCCCGTGTTTCTCCTTTGCGTGGCGCGCCTGTCTCCCCCTTTGGCGCTCCGCCGCTCCCTCCTTTTGGCGCCCCACCGATTGCTCCATTTGGAGGAGCACCCGTTGCGCCCCGGCAGGAAGCAGAACCCGAAGAGGATTTTCAGCATGGGTTTAACTTCGGTGATGCTGATGACAGTTTCGACGTAAGCAGCTTCGGCGATACCGATAGCGACGCTCCCAACAGCGACACCGCCTTCAATCCCCAAGCGGACGCCGCCGAATTCTCCCCCGACGCCCTCGATACCGAAGCCGATGCCCCTGCCGAGGAAGTCCCCGCCGAGCCCGTACAGAAGGTTTCGACCGCCGAAATCCTTAAGTTCCTCATCGATCGCACCAAGTACATTCAGCTTCTCGAAGCCGAGGACTCGCCTGACGCCCAGGCGCGTATCGAGAACCTTCGCGAACTGGTCAACGCCGCCATGGATTCCCGTGATCGTGGCGAGACCATCAGCGACTTCCTCGACCACGCCGCCCTCGTCAGCGATGTCGATCAGTTCGACGACTCGCAGCAGATCACGCTCATGAGTCTGCACGCCGCCAAGGGCCTCGAGTTCCCCCTCGTCTTCCTCGTCGGCATGGAGGAGGGCCTCTTTCCGCACTCGCGCACTCTGATGTCTCCCACTGAGATCGAAGAGGAGCGCCGCCTCTGCTACGTCGGCATGACGCGCGCCATGGACACGCTCATCATGAGCCGCGCCCACTACCGCCGCCGCTATGGCACAGACACTCCCGAGCCCTCCACTCCCTCGCGCTTCCTCGAAGAAATCCCCATCGAGCTGCTCGAAGACGTCGGCTCGCCCGGAAAAATCAAGGGCTCCACCCCACGCTTCCAGGAATACGGCGAAGCCCATTACGACTACGAGAACGAGGACCAGTCCCGCGTGTGGGACAACCGCCCGCGCCAGAAAAGCGCGCCCAAGACCACCTACACCGGTCAGGCCTACAACTCCATCGACAACATTGCCGACTTTTTCGCCTCACGCGGTAAGAAATTTTCCCGCCCCGAGATGAACCTCGATCAGCCCTCCGCAGGCCGTGGTTTACGCAAAGGCGACCGCGTCCGCCACCCGAAATATGGCGAAGGTGTTGTCTTCCATCGCGAAGGAGATGGGGATGAGGCGAAGATTACGGTACAATTTCCTAGTGTCGGTACTAAAAAGCTTGTCGAGAAATACGCTCAGCTCGTGAAGGCGTAACGGATCGGCATCGTGCCCCACATCTGCCGCAGTTAGCAAATGTGGGTCTAGAGCAGCCTCGGACGATCGCGCTACTTAGAATTGGCCATTAATGGCCACACCGCGCCAACGCGGAGACTTTATTCGCAAAGGAAATTGAGAAAATGCCCAACACTACCGCACTACCCAAGGAAGAACGCAAGGCCGCCAAGCGCGCCGCCCGCAAGAAGGCTGCTCCCAAGGCTGCTCGTACCCACGAACGCGGCGCTGCCAAACAGAAAGTAAAGAAAGCCGTCCGCGGCACTTCCAAGCGCTAAGAGAAATCGACAGATTACTGGTTGCCCCACGTCCCGCCCGCGTTTTTCGGGCTGGACGTGGGGCATTTGATTTTGCTCTTGTTCTTCTTGCAGTTGTTCTTGTCTACCTCGATGCTGCCGCCCCACCCAAGAATTTCCCATCCCCACCCGCGCATCCACGCTTTCGCATAGGTCGTGGCCGTTTTGCTTGATATCATTTCATTCGGGAACTCTCCACCCAATATGCCCGAGCAGTGAACCGGGAAGCAGGAGCAATCCGCTGGCGAATCAACTCTTTGCCCGCAAGTCGATCGACAGGCTCATCTCCGATGCCGAGGAACCTGGCCATCGGCTGCAGAAAACCCTTGGCCCCTGGTCGCTGACCGCCCTCGGCATCGGCGCCATCATTGGTTCTGGAATCTTCGTCCTCACCGGCACCGCTGCCGCCGGAGAACATTTCGAGGCTCCGTCCATCTTCCACGCCCAGGTGATGGACATCCTCTGGAACTTCTTCAGCCAAGGCAACCTTCACGGTGCGCTCATGCATGGCCGTCCCGCCGCCGGACCCGCCATCGCCATCTCTTTCATTCTCGTCGCCATCGCCTGCTCGTTTGCGGGACTCTGCTACGCCGAGCTGGCCTCCATGATCCCGATCGCCGGATCGGCCTACACCTACAGCTACGCCACGCTCGGCGAAATCTTCGCCTGGATCATCGGCTGGGATCTCATCCTCGAATACGCCGTCAGCAATGTCGCCGTCTGCGTCAGCTTTGCCGGATACCTCAAGGCCCAACTCGCCCAATTCGGACTCGTCCTGCCCGATCAGTGGTCATCCCCTGTCTGGGCCGCTGGCAAATGGACCGGCGCGTATTTCAACGTCCCCGCCTTCCTCGTGGTCATGATTCTCAGTTGGCTGCTCGTTCGCGGCATCCGCGAATCTTCCAAGGTCAACAACGTCATGGTAGTTGTCAAGATTGCGGCCATCGCGCTTTTCCTTGTTGTCGGCGGCAGCCTTGTACACAAAACAAATTGGGTGCCCTTCGCCCCCTCCGGATTCAGTGGCATCCTTACGGGCGGCGCCATCGTCTTCTTCACGTATATCGGGTTTGATTCCGTCTCGACCGCCGCCGAGGAATCCAGGAACCCGCAGAAGGACATCCCCTTCGGCATCATCGCCTCGCTCGTCGTCTGCACCATTCTTTACGTCGGTGTCGCCCTCGTACTGCTCGGCATGATGAAGTATTCCGTCTTCGGCGACGGCCCGGCCGCAGAGGCGCCCGTGGCATACGCCTTGAAGCAGCTCGGAGCCCGCCCCATCTGGCGCTCGGTCATCATTATTGGCGCTCTCACCGGCATGTTGAGTTCACTGCTGGTCTTTCAGTACGGTCAAACGCGCATCTGGTTCGCCATGTCCCGCGACCGTCTGCTGCCGGATGTTTTCTCCAAATTGCACACCCGTTTCAAGACTCCCCACTGGTCCACTTGGATCGCCGGTCTCGCCGTGGGCCTCCCCTCTGGACTGGTCGATATTGGCGACGCCGCCGACCTCTCGAACATTGGCACCCTGTTCGCCTTCGTCCTCGTCTCCATCGGAGTGCTCGTCCTGCGCCGAACTCAACCCGACCGCCCCCGCGGCTTCAAGGTCCCTTTCGTTCCCGTCTTCCCCATCATCTCGGTCATCCTCTGCGGAGGCCTGATGGCGGGCCTTACAGTCATCACCTGGATTCGCTTTTTCGTATGGCTCGGCCTGGGCCTCGTAATCTACTTCGGCTTCAGCCGCAACCACAGCGAGTTCGCGGCCAATTCCCAATAGCTATCCCGGACCTCCAGCGCAGAGCGCCGAGGTCCGGTCTCAGGCTATTCGTCCTTACGGCGTTATGGTCGCGGCATAGATGTTCTGGTCTAGGCCGCCGGTTGCGTCAAAGCAGGCGTTTGTCGACGACGTGCAAGAGCCTCCAGTTTCGGGATCGCCGGCCACGTCCGCGCCGTCATTGTCTGCTGACGTGTCAGGCGCCCCCACCGTATTCCGCTGGTCTGTCCACGATGCACCAACCGTATCGCCCTCGGCGGCTACCGTGATGTAGTCGCCAATGAATGGCACGCGTCGACCTCCAAACTGCTCGTAGTTGGGGTTGGTGGGCGTATCGGTCACCTGGATGCTTGCTCCGAAGGTTTTACCGCCGTCAGACGACTCTGCATAGCGCACGTTCAGGCAAGCGGACGTCTGGCCGGTGGCACTGTTGCATGGGGGCCTGGTAGGCGCGTAATTCGGATCACTGCGCGAGTCATACCAGATGGCGTTTACACGGCCAGCCGACGCGGCAAGGAACGGGTATAGCTGGTGTCCACTGCCGCTGGCTGCGAGCAGCGCTGGGCTGCTCCATGTACCACCGCCATTGGTCGAAAACGCGTATTTGATCTGGCCCTGCCCCGAAGGCAGAGCTGCCTGGAAGGCCATCACCACTGTCCCGTGCACATTGTCAGCCGCAAGATAAGGTCCTGCGAGGTCAAATCTCGGGAAGGCGAAGCCCGAGGGACAGTTAAATGGCGCATCTCCGCACTCGCGGGCGCCGTTCCCTGAGAACTGCTCTGAAACGAATGGCGAATAGGAGATGACGATCCTGGCCTTGCTGAACGTCTGTCCAAAGTCGGTGGATGAGGCGAAGGCTGCACCATTAATCGCTTTTGGCGCTTGAGCGAAAGACCCGCCCGTACTTGCCTCCCATCCGATGTACACGGTTCCCGACGGTCCAATTGCAATCGAAGGACCCTGGTTTCCGCAGATTCCGGAGGACACCTTTCTTGGAGCACTAAACGTCACACCATGGTCCGTCGAACGGCTGAAAAGAATCTGGTTGCACCCGGAGCCGTGGAAATCTGACCACGCGGCATAGATATTGCCCGTCGTGGGATCAACCGCGAGACCCGTCTTGTCGTTGAACGAGCCAAGTCCAAACGTGTTCGTCGCGATAATCACCGTGCGTACGTACTTCGAGCCGTCTGTCGAGGTATCTGACGGGTTAGATGGAGCGTAGGTCGCCACCCAGATCGTACCGATGTTGTTGCGCGTTCTGCCTGAGACGCCGTTTTCAATGCCGCGACTGAAGTTGTTGCCCATATAAAACAGAGTGCCCTGACCGTCCC
>DASWCA010000114.1:0-16999 GCA_036390355.1 Acidobacteriaceae bacterium | reverse complement strand
TTTTTAGACTATGAGCTCGAGGTAGGAATTTATATCACCGAAGGCAATTCGCTGGGCGAACCGGTGCCCATCGATCGCGCCGGGGAGCGCATGTTTGGGATCTCTCTGGTGAATGACTGGTCGGCGCGCGATATGCAGTCGTGGGAGTATCAGCCGCTGGGTCCATTCCTTGCGAAGAGCTTCGCCACGAGCGTCTCGCCGTGGGTGGTTCCGATGGCCGCGCTTGCGCCCTTTCGCTGTGCCGCATTCTGTCGTGCCGCAGACGACCCAGCTCCGCTCGACTATTTATTGGATGCAGACGATCAGCGTATCGGCGCAATCGACGCCATGCTCGAAGTACTCCTGCAAACGGCGAACATGCGTGCTGCGGGACTTGATCCTCACCGGCTGAGCCTAGCGAATCTTCGGGAGTTGTACTGGACGCCTGCACAACTGATCGCTCACCACACCAGCAACGGCTGCAATCTGTTGCCCGGTGACCTACTGGCCACGGGCACTGTCTCCGGCAAGGAAGACGAGTCGGCCGGCTGTCTGTTGGAACTGACCGGCGGTGCCGCGAACCCCATTTTGCTTCCCAACGGTGAGCGTCGCAGCCAGCTTGAAGATGGCGACGAGGTGATCCTGCGGGGTGTTTGCCGGCGCGAGGGTTATCCGGAGATTTCGCTTGGGGAGTGCCGCGGTGTCGTGCTGTCGGTCTAATAATCCCGGAATCTTCATTTCTTAGGAGTATCGACCGCCAGACCATACGAACATAAAGCAAGCGGCGAAATATTTCTTTCAACCAGCCTTCAAATACGTCTACTAAGGGGCCTATGCTCTTGGTGAGATGTGCCGCCAAGCTCGGAGTTCGGGGTGCGGCCACAAGACATAGCTGGAGGTGTCGGAATGGCAGCCTTTGCGGCAAGTGCGGTGAACACGGAGCAGGATTTTCTGCCCTTGAAAGGCACCGACCACGTCGAGTTCTACGTAGGCAACGCTCGCCAGGCGGCGTACTTCTATCGCGCGGCCTTCGGTATGAGCCTGGTTGCCTACGCCGGACCTGAGACCGGCCGACGCGATCGTTCTTCATACGTTGTCGAGCAGGGCAAGATCCGATTTGTATTCACCACTTCGCTGCGGCCGGGCACTCCGATTGCGGAGCACGTTGCGCGGCACGGCGATGGCGTACACGTGATTGCGCTGGAGGTGGATGACGCTCGCGCCGCGTGGATGGAGACGACAGCCCGGGGCGCGCACAGCATCGCCGAGCCGGCGGAGATTGCCGACGAGCATGGCCGCGTTACAACTGCGTCGATTGCCACCTATGGCGACACGATTCACACTTTCGTCGAGCGCGGTCACTACAACGGCGCGTTCCTGCCCGGGTTCCGCGCCGAGCCGACTGATACGGTGGCTCGGCCGACGGGCCTGAAGCACGTCGACCACATGGTGGGCAACGTGGGCTGGCACGCCATGAATGAGTGGGTCGATTTTTACGCCAAGGTGATGGGCTTTCGGCTCTATCAACACTTCGATGACAAGGACATTTCCACGGAGTACTCGGCGCTGATGTCGAAGGTGATGGCCAATGGCAATGGTTATGTGAAGTTCCCGATCAATGAGCCGGCAGAGGGTCGCAGGAAATCGCAGATCGAGGAATATCTGGACTTCTACCAGGGTCCGGGAGTGCAGCATATCGCGCTGGCGACGGATGACATCCTTGCAACGGTCGCGCAGATGCAGGCGCAGGGCGTGGCATTTTTGACCATTCCACATAGTTATTACACGGAGCTCTCCGGACGGGTTGGGCGGATCGATGAGCCGATCGAGGAGTTGGAACACCTGGGCATTCTCGTGGACCGCGACGATGAAGGCTACATGCTGCAGATCTTCACGCGTCCCGTCGAAGACCGGCCCACGCTGTTCTACGAAGTCATTCAGAGGAAGGGAAGCCGTAGCTTCGGCAAGGGAAACTTCAAAGCGCTGTTCGAAGCCATCGAACGCGAACAGGCTTTGAGAGGCAACCTGTGATGCCGCCCGTATTGGAGTTATCGAAGGCCGCGCCATTCCTGATTGAGCAGGACTATAAAGCGTACACACCCGAGCAGCACGCGGTGTGGGCCGAGCTTGTGCGCCGTCGCATGCCGCAGATCGAGCAGAGCGCCGCGCGCGAATATCTGGATGGCTTTGCGTTTCTCGGTTTGCCTCGCGACCGGCTGCCGGACCTTACTGCGATGTCCGCAAAGCTACAGCCTCGCACCGGGTGGAATGCGACGCCGGTGAGCGGATTCATGCCGGGGCCGGCATTCTTTGAGATGCTGGCGGCTCGCCGCTTCCCGACGACGACCTGGCTGCGCAGCCGCGATTCGCTTGAATACACGCCCGAGCCGGATATCTTCCACGACGTGTTCGGCCATGTGCCCATGCACGCGCATTCGGTGTTCGCGGACTTCCTCGCGCACTACGGCCAGGTCTGTTCGCGCATGGATGACGAGCTGATTCTGGAACGGCTTGGGCGCGTCTTCTGGTACACCGTGGAGTTTGGACTCATTCGCCAGGACGGCCGCGTCAAGGTTTACGGCAGCGGACTGATCAGTTCCGACGGCGAGTGCTCAAACGTGCTGAACGGCGGCTGCGAAGTGCGGCCGTTTGTTCTCGACGAAGTGCTGCGCACGCCGGTGAAAGTAGACGAGATGCACCACCTGCTGTTCGCCATTGAGAGCTTCGACGAGATTTATGAAGCGATGCACACGTTGGAAGCTCGCATCCATCGTGGATCGCGGCTGGACGACTGAGTTAAAAGGTGAATTTTCGAGCGCCTGCTTTGCGATTCCGGGGCTGACGGAGATACTGCCAGTATGTCCGCGACGGCAGCCATGATGGGAAAGATCGGTCTTCCAATGCCGCTCAGGGAGATTGCTGCGCGCTCGTGGGACGTGATCGTGATTGGCGCGGGTCATAACGGGCTGGCGTGCGCCACATATCTGGCGCAAGCGGGTCGACAGGTGCTCGTGCTTGAAAGCCGCGAGCGGGTCGGAGGCGCCTGTACGGTCGAGGAGCCATTTCCCGGTGTCCGGATGTCGCCATGCGCGTATCTTGCTGGACTATTGCATCCGCTGGTGGTCGAGGAACTTGGTTTGCCACGCCGTGGTTTCGAGTGGACGCCGGCCGTCAATGGCCTCTTCGTGCCCTTCGTGGACGGAAGCAGCATTCAGCTTTGGGACGACGATGCCCGGTGTGAAGAAGAGGTGCGCCGCTTCTCGCCCAGGGATATCCAGGGCTGGCGTGCGATGAACGACGTGATCCGCCGGCTGCGCGATGCGCTACGGCCTGCGACCGGCGATCTATGGATCGGCGACGCGCCCACTCGAGAACGAATTGAGGAAATCCTCGCGGGCGATCATGAGGCGCACGATCTCCTTTTCAGTTGGTCGATGGCAGAGTTCGTCGAGCGCTATCTCGTCGACGAAAGGTTGCAGTGTGCCTATCTCGGCCAGGGCGTGATCGGCACTTACGCGAGTCCGTTCGACGCCGGGACCGCTTCGATTCGCTTTCATCACGCTTCAGGCAGGCTCGGCGGCATGCCCGGCATGTGGGGCTATGTGAAGGGCGGCATGGGCATGGTGTCTTTCTACTTCTGCGATGCCGCGCTGGAGGCGGGCGCCACCGTGGCCACCGGCGTAGAGGTGGCGCGCGTCCTGCCCGGAGAAGGAATATTGCTCGAAAGCGGGGAGCGCATTATCGCCCCGGTTGTGATCTCGAATGCAGACCCCGTGTGCACGCTGCGCATGCTGGATACGTGCGCGGATCCAGCATGGGCTAAGAAGGTACGTTCGGTGCCAATCGAAGGATGCACCGTGAAGCTCAACGTCTTGCTGCGGGAGTTGCCGAACTTCACCGCGAGACCCGGAATTCGCGAGCCGCATCACTTTGGACAGGTCAACGCGCCATTGACGAAGACAGAGTGGAAGGATAGTTACGCGGCGGCTCGTGCGGGGCGGCTTCCGGAACAACTCTGGTGTGAGCTTTACTTTCAGAGTGCGCACGATTCGGGCGTAGCTCCGGAAGGCCTGCACACCATGAGCGTCTTCGCACAATATGTTCCCTATACATTTGCGTCAGGGAGCTGGGACGATCACCGTAACGATGCGAAGCGCCTGGCATTGAGGTCGATCGGCCGCTTCTGCAGCAATCTGGAGGAGGCTGTTGTCGATGCGCAGGTGTTGGGGCCGCCCGACATCGAGCAGAAGGTCGGGCTCACCGGCGGACATATTTTCCAGGGCGAGTGCCTTCCACAGCACATGTGGAGCAATCGTCTCGCCGCGAGGTCGCCGATGAAGGGTGTCTACCTGTGTGGCGCATGCACCTACCCAGGCGGCAGCGTGATTGGGATCAATGGGCGTAACGCTGCGATGGCGGTGCTGCGCGACCTTGGTGATCACTGAGTCGCCAACGGGAAAACTTCGAATCTGCTTTCAGGCCGGTTGAGAAGTTGCGCGAGGCGCTGGGGTCCAGGCAGTGATGGTGTAGCGGTTGGCGCCTTGTTGCTTCACGGTTCCGGCATTGGTTGTAGTGTTCCAGTTCAGTTCGAGAGAGTCCCCTTCGGGAGTGAGCAGGGAGAAGGGCAGGTGTCCGTCGCCGAAGATGCGGACCTCGAGGTTACGGCTTGCGGCGTCGGCTGTGGAGTTGGTGATGGATGCTAGAGGAAACACCGAGCCGTCCATCACAAAGACCGGAATGTTCAGGATGGCAGCGGGAATATCGAGAGTCGTGCCGCCCGCAACGGGCTCGCCGGTCCAGAAGTTGTGCCACTTTCCCGGTGGCAATGTCAGACTGCGATGCGCCTCTCCTGCGAAGAAGGGAGCGACGAGCATGCGGTCTCCGACCATCCAGGCGTCCTCGGTCTTTGCTACTTCAGGGTGATCGGGCCAGTCGAGCGCGAGCGCGCGGAACGGCGGCGTGCCATCGGTTGCGTACCGGGCGAACGCCGCACGCAGATACGGCACCAGTTGCATGCGCCAGCCGATGATCTCTCTGCAGCGTGCTTCCAGAGGTTCCCAGTTCGGCGTGAGATCGTTTGCGTTGTTCTTCCTGCGGTCGAGCTGCTTCCACGGCGGATTGGGGATGTACCAGCCATTGATCATTGCCAGCGGCGAGAAGACTACGGTCTGCAGGCGGCGGATGAGGTCGTCTTCGCTCTTTGCATCGCGGACCTCTGGGCACCACAGCAGACCGCTGAAGCCGGAATTGACCAGCGCGCGCACAAATTGCCGATGATCGTAGAGATCGCTATATAGGACGAAGGGGTAAGGCGCAGCGAGTGCGCCGCTGGAGCGGACCAACGAGTAGGTTGGCCGCTTCCTCTGCTGAAACTGCTGCCATATCGCGAACTGATAGCGCAGGCCGAAGAGGTTGTGCATCTGTTCGCCATCGACCCCGGAAGGAAATTGGCTTGCTTCGGGGAAAGACCATCCGCCAGTGAAATCGGAGTTGTCGCACTCGTCCAGCTTGAAGCCGCTGATGCCAAGGTCGATGAGTTCTTTTCCGTGATAGCTGCCGAAGACTTGACGTGTTTCGGTGTTCTGGAAGTCGGGCACCAGGCCACCCCATACGCCTTTGTCGCCTGAGAGATCACGCAGAGGCGGAAAGAGCGGTGAGGACGGATGGGTGAATGCGTGCTCCCACAGATTGACGTGATAGCTGTGGCCATCGAGATCGTCGACAAATTTGGCGGGTTGAGGGAACCGAGCCGGATTCCATGCAAAGCTGCATGGGTACGCGTGCGTCTGCCAGCCGGGCTCAAGGCCCAGCACATCGCACGGGATGCGACGGTCGCGGAACTCCTGGGCGAGCGCCAGAACCTCGCGATCGGTCGCGTTACTTTCCGCGCGGTACCAGAAGCCCAGACCCCATTCAGGCGGCATCACGCCTCCTCCGGAGAAGAGGTTGTAGCGGCGAACTGCGTCGAGCGAGGTTGGCCCGGCGAAGAGGTAGACATCGACGCCCAGCGCTGCGGGGATATCGACCAGCACCTGTGACGCTTGGTCTGCATCGAGGTTCTTGGTGTAGAGCGGTGCGGTGTCGCCTGGCTGCTGACCTGCGCCCGACTGCGGTTCAGTAGGCTTTGGCCGCGCCTCGCCGCAATAGAACGTTGCGTAACGTGCGGTGTCGACCAGAACTCCGTATCCCAGGCTGCTCACATAAAAAGAGACGGGAGCGTGAGAGTCGCCCGTATCGGTGTGGGGATCGGCATTGACGCGGATGACTCGCTTCTTTCCGCGCTGCGCCACGCTGAAGAACTGCAGGCCGAAGCCATATAGCTCCTCATGCGCTGCAAGGGGTAGCGTCACCGATGTACCGCGCGGACGAACGTTGCCTGTGGGGGTAGCGATGGGCGGTTCGCTGACGTGAGGCGCCGCGCGTAGAGCTTCAGAGCGAGGTTCAACCAGGCGCGACGAGACGGGCGTAATGGGTTCCGGCGATCCGATCGTCGCTTTCCAGATTCCGGGAGCGATCAATGTCCATCGGCTGTTCAGCTGCTGCGTTGCAGGAGACTTTTTCTGCCCCAGGGCGTGAGGGTCAATCATAGCGAGCCCCGCACCTGCAATCAGCCCCTTGCCGAGTTGTCTACGATTGATGGAGTTCGACATCGTCATACACCTTTCATTTGTTGTTGCGCTGCCATGTTCGGCCACAATTTTGCTGAGACTGTTTGTCAGGCCGTCGTCAGTGATACCTGATCGAAACAGACTTCGGTCGTGACCTTATCCAGGCCTGAGTTTACAAAGAGGCCAACTCGGAGGTCTCCGGCGGAGACATCCGTGCTTCCGATCTGCGACCAGGAATTGCCGTCGACCGAGATTGCTGCACGTACCGTTGGGCCTTCGCGTTCGATCCGAAGCCAAAGTGGCTCGACAAGACGCCCATAGGTGATGGTTGGCGCTGCAAGCGGACGGGTGCCGATGATTTGTGCGGGCGATCTGGCTTGATCGGGACGCAACAGAGAGGCAGTCCAGGCAGGCCGCTCGGTCTCTCCGCGCGGTGAAACGAGGAGCGCTGTTTCAATGCTGACCGTGCTTTCCCCGCTCGCGGTCGCAATTCCCAGTTCGAGAAATTGCGAGGCAATCAATGGGATGACGCGCGCGGTGAACGAACTTGTGGCAGGCATTTCGCAGTGCACCAGGAAGCCCGAGAGAGCTTGACTGAGGGGGGGCACTCCGGCAGCGCGCAACCGGCAGATCGATCCGTCGAATGAGACTTTGCTCTCAGCCGGCGGCAGTCCTATGGTGTGTTGCTGCCAGCCGGCGGGGAGGCCAGCTATTTCCGTCGCCTGGAAGGAAGTCCGATGCGAGTCGACCGAACTTACTCGGTACGAGTAGAGGCGCGAAGGCTTGATGGTCCGGTCGAGATATCTTGGCCCCGCGACATTCTGAGCAATCGTTGTGAATGAACCTCCGTCGTCAGCCCGGCTTATCGCGTAATGCGCGGCACGGGCCATGGGCACGAAATCGAGCTCGATCGCTCCATCGACGGATTCCGCATGTAGACCGGAAGGTATGGCGACGGACGCGGCTTCGGCTGTGTCAGAGCCGCCTTCGCGCGTATACAGCAGAGTGCCAAAGCCGGTATGGTCCGCTCTGAAGGCAGCACCTTCGGGGCGAAGCTTCTCCGCGGCGCGCTGGGTGAAGGGTGCGGCAAGGCCTCTTCGATGAACATAGTGGTTGTAAATCTGCTCGTAGATCGGCCGAAGGCTGCTTCGAGGAGAGATGACCTCGTGACGATACTTGCCTGTCTGGTCAATGTCGGGCTGGAACGGGACATCTTCTCCGAGGTTATAGCCGGCAGTGTATTCGAAGCCGAGGAGAAGCCGGTTTTCGAGGCTGGCATATAGATCGAGCCCCTGATGCCAGGCCATCTCGCAGCAGTCACCCATGTGTGCGAGGCCGAGCTGAGTGTGCTGCTGGTCGCGCCCAGTCTCCTGGCACTCACCGCCCGGGTAGATGTAGTGTCCGAGTTGGCCATCTCCGCAGCCAAAGCAGTAGTACTCGAGAGCCCGCTCGAACAGAGGCCGCTCGTCGAGGTAGATGGCGGATGCCATCATCATCTTCATGGCCGCGGTGTCCCAATTGCCGTTTGCGAACGGAGCGAAGTTGTAGACGACCGGCAGGAATACCTCGCGGAGCATCCTGCCGAAGCGATCCGCGTCCTCGATAGTCCAGCCGCTGTTCGTGTGCCGCATCAACTCGGCGGCGTTCACCATCTTGAAGCCGCCGAGGGTTGCGCAGAGAACGGCATCGGCGCCGGAGATACTCTTCAACGTTGTTGCCCACGCGTTCAGGATACCGATGGATACCTTTGCGTACGCGGGGTCGCCCCTGATGCAACTCATCAGTGCGCATTGATACGCCGCGTTGGAGTCGCGATCGAACTCCTGGGAGTGGACCGTTGGATTGCGTCCCATGTCGGCAAAGGCTCCTGCGCTGACGTAGGTCGATTTTGAGAGAGGATGGCTGCTGAGCACTTCAAAGCCTGCAAAGATCGGCTGTGAGCGGCGTTCGACCCCCTCCCGCATTCTCGCCAGATCGTTCGCGCTATGCAGCATCCCGGGGTGCTGGAAGATCGAAGCCTTCGGGGAGGATCGAGTGTCTCTCTTCTCCCCCATTGCAGGAGCGAGAGCGTACGCGGCACTGGCGGACAGCAGAAGAGCATTGAAGCTGCGGCGGGTGAAGGAATCGTTCAGGGACATTGCGCGGACTATCCTCTAAGCTGGGAAAGACACAGCTACGATAACATCGCGGGAATAACGTTACCTTTCAGTCCCAAACCGTGTCAACCAAGCCCCAAGCGAAAATAATTGTTGATTCGCATCTCATTGCCAGCCGAATTCCGACGCACAACAGGTCGTGGATGAAGCTAACGTTCCTATGGCCAAGAGAACTCGAGGCCTTAGGTGGATTTACCCCGCATCGAGAGCCGTCACAGTCTGGATATTGCTACGCCTCGTGCTTCTTATGTGTGCCGCAGGACGCGCGAACCATAAGCTTGATCGGGAGCAGTATCTTTGCCGGAGGTGAGCGCATCCCATCCTTTGCCCCATGAAGGCGCTCCAGCAACAGCGCCATCGAGCGGCGCGCCAACTCGACCGGAGACTGCGCGATGGTCGTGAGCGGAGGAGTGACGACTCCCGCCAAATCGAATTCGTCGAAACCGACGAGCGCGATGTCTTCCGGAATTTGGATGTCCCGCTCTCTTAGCGCCTGAAGCATGGCGACCGAAGTGCGGTGATTGAGGGAAAAGATCGCCGTAGGGCAGTTCTTGCTTCCCAAAACGCCTGCGAGCCACTGGCGAACGTCGTCAAGCGTTAGAAGGCCAACCGCAATGTGCGGCTTCAGCCCCGAGGAATTCATTTGCTGCGTATAGCCCTTCAGACGTTCGCTGACCGTGTACGTATTTTCGTCATACCCTGCACAGACGATGCGGCGGTGACCATGTTCGATCAGGTGCTGCGTAGCTTCTTCCGCACCAGTCCTATTCTCGACCAGGACACAATCGGTATCGGAGCCGGGGAGCGGGCGGTCAAAGGCCACGATGGTGAGACCGGTGCTCTGCAGTTGCGACATCCGTTCATCGCCATTGCTCATGGATGTTACAACGAGAAGTCCGGAGACCTTTCTGTCGGCCATCAACTCGGCTTCCTGAAATTCGAGTTCCGGGTCGCGCTCGGACGAGACGACCAGGGTCATATATCCGTGCATCCTGGCGATCTGCTGGACCGTGTGTGCGCACGAGGCGAAGAACGTGTCCGAGAGATCCGGAACGATCAGGCCAATCAGCTTTGCCCGCTGGCCTTTGAGCAGACGCGCCGCTTCATTCTGCCGGTATCCCAGCTGGAGAATTGCGGCTTCCACTTTCTTGCGAGTGGAGGGGCGCACAGACGGATGATTGTTGATCACGCGTGAGACGGTCATGAGACCGACTCGCGCGACTTTCGCTACATCTCGGATGGTAGGGACATGCTCTTCGTTCTTCACCATACGATGATCAGCATAACTGACCAAAGCTCACTGCCCGCACCCGGCGGCGAAGATAACCCAGCGCAGGCATCATTTCGATCGGACAAGCCATGGGAACAATATCAATAATTGCGCTCATACCCTGTGATATGGAACGTCAAAATATTTAGCCTCGCCATTTATTATTTGCCAAAAGCCAAGTCGAAAGTGCATTATAGGTGCGGTTAGCGTTATCACTTCTCAGCGATAACGATCTCAATAGCAGTATGCGACGAGACTATTGTTGGACAGATGCCTATGAGCAGGGAGGCCAGATTGAGACGGGCATTTGTACTCGCCATGCTGGGCCTTAGCCTGGGCGCTTCGTCAGGTTATCGCGCTTTGGGGCAGATGACCGCCAATGAACAGAAGGCTGTCGTCGGGGATGCTCCCGACGATCCCGGTCCATTGGCGACTGGGTTGTCCGGTGCAATCAAGCCCGGCAGCGTTCAGGCTGCGATGCGCAAGGTTGCGGACTGGCAGACAAGCCGCATCGCTGATTCGCCGAGTCAGGATTGGACATTCGCCACGTTGTACGTTGGGATGCTTGCGGCTTCCGATACCCTGCACGACCCGCGCTATCGCGATACGGTAGCCAGTGTCGGCGATCACTACCACTGGACGCTGGGGCCGCGGAAGACGCATGCCGATGACCAGGCAATCGGGCAGGCCTATCTGTGGCTTTACCGGCAGGAGTCCGATTCGAAACGCATCGAGCCGCTGCGGGCGCAGTTGGATGAGGTGATTCAGCTGCCTGACGATCCGGCCAAGCCTGTGTGGTGGTGGTGCGACGCGCTATTTATGGCGCCTCCGGTCTGGTCTGGTCTCGCTGCTGCCACGCACGATCCAAAATATCTCGGATACATGCACCACGAGTGGCAGGTGACCTCGGACTTGCTGTGGGATCCCGATGAAGCGTTGTTTTTCAGGGATAGCAGTTACTTCGATAAGCGCGAGAAGAATGGGAAGAAAATATTCTGGTCGCGCGGCAATGGCTGGGTGATGGGAGGGTTGGTTCGTGTGCTCGAGAGCCTGCCCGCCGACGATCCCCACCGTTCCTTCTACGTTGGCAAATTGCAGACTATGGCCCGGTCGGTCGCGAAGTTGCAGGGAGCGGACGGATTGTGGCGGCCTGGTCTTCTCGATGCAGCCGACTACCCAAACCCCGAAGTCTCAGGCTCCGCATTTTTTGTATATGCGATTGCCTGGGGTATCAACCATCACTTACTGGCGGAAAACGATTTTGCGGCTGTGGTTCGGAATGGCTGGGCCGGATTGGTGAGCCACATCTATGCCGATGGCCGGCTGGGATGCATTCAGCCGGTCGGTGCCGCTCCCGGGGCCTATACCGCAAGTGCCAGCTACGTCTTCGGTACAGGAGCATTTCTTCTGGCGGGCTCCGAGGTGAATCGATGGGCAGTTCTCCGGCCGCGAAAGGCTGCCGGAGCAGTGAAACCCTCCTCTATGCCATTACATCGAATCGATGCGAAACGCATGGCGAACTTTGCCGAATTGAACATTTGGAAAGCGAACGGATGAGCGAAACATATTCAATCGGGGTTGACCTGGGCGGCACCAACCTGCGCATCGCCTCCTATCAAGGAGGCGTCGATTTCCTGGAGTCCATCCTGTTGCCGACTCGCTTGGCAGAGGGGCCGGATCAGGTAGTGCGGGACATATGCGAAGGAATTGATGCTCTGAGGTCCAGTCACCAGGGCGGCCGTCGCCTGGTGGGAATTGGCATCGGATCGCCCGGTCCAATGGAGCTTCCCGAAGGAACTTTGCGCAATCCTCCGAATCTTCCTGGCTGGGACGGTTTCCAACTCCGCCAGGCAATCGAGTCAAGTCTAGGGACCGCTGTAGAAATCGAGTCTGACGCTAATCTTGCCGCTCTGGCAGAACAGAAGCTCGGAGCGGGGAAGACGCATCACGTCAATTCCCTGTGCGTTCTGACCCTCGGCACTGGAGTCGGCAGCGGCCTGATTCTGCGCGGACGGATATGGCATGGTGTGACAGGTATGGGTGGCGAGGCGGGCCACATTATTGTGCAGGACGAGGGTGGTGCTCCGTGCGGATGTGGCGGCTACGGCTGCCTGGAGCAATATGCTTCGGCATCTGCCGTGCTACGGATGGCCCGGGAACGGATACGGGACGCTGCGCCGATGACGGCGCACGATGTTGCCATCCTGGCTCGGGCCGGAGATGCTGCAGCGGCTTCGGTCTTCGCTACGGTGGGTCACTCGCTCGCAATTGCGCTTACCAGCTTGATCAATACGCTCAACCTGCCGATGTATCTGCTTGGAGGCGGAGTGTGCGAAGCTTGGGATCTTTTTGCTCCGGCAATGTTTGCCGAACTTCCCCAACGCAGTTATATCTACCGGCTGACTCAGCCAGACGATATAGATCCCTCCAGTCTGGAGAAGAACAAGACGTACATCCTTGGGGCGCAACTCGGGCCTGCCGCTGGTCTTCTCGGCGCATGCCTCTTGCCGTACCATTCGAAAGCGGTGCAATCCGGAATGGCGGAGGATTTGCTTGTCCATCAATAAGTACATCGTCAGAAGCACATTTGTAGGTGCTTTGGGCGGGCTGCTCTTCGGCTTTGACACGGCTGTGATTTCAGGTGCAACGGCGGGCCTGACCCGTGCGTTTGGACTGGTAAATCTACACGTCCTCCTTCCGGTCGTCCATCAGTCCGTGACCGTATCGGAGCTTGGAGTTACGGTCTCGATTGCGCTCTGGGGTACTGTCATTGGCGCGCTTACTGCTGGCTCGCTGGGGCAGCGCTATGGTTCGCGCGAGATGCTGCGTCTCACCGCGGTCCTCTATGTTGTCTCCTCGATTGGCTGCGCCTTCGCTCCGAATTGGTGGCTCCTTCTGGCGGCGCGGTTTGTCGGCGGATTGGGGATTGGCGGATCTTCTGTCCTGGGCCCGGTCTACATCGCAGAACTTGCGCCGCCGCGGTTGCGCGGCAGGCTGGTCGGCACGTTTCAAATCAATATTGTTGCCGGCATTCTGCTTGCTTATCTCTCCAACTACCTCCTCGGTCTGATGAATCTGGGCGCTGTCGAATGGCGATGGGACCTTGGCGTTGCGGCGGTGCCTGCATTCCTCTTTTTCGGGCTGCTCTTCGGTATTCCGCGCAGCGCGCGCTGGCTGGTGACGAAGAGCCGATTCGACGAAGCTCGGGAGGTTCTGGAATTACTGGAGACACCCAACTCCGAGGCAGAACTAGCGGACATTCGCGAGTCGCTCCACCTGGAACTCACTCAGCAGAACGCCTCGCTCTTTGAGCGGATGGCAGGCCGCTTACGATATGGCAAGCCAATCTTTCTGGCCATCACCATCGGTGCGTTCAATCAGCTCAGCGGCATCAATGCCATTCTGTATTACCTGAACGACATCTTCGCCGCAGCCGGTTTCGACAAGGTCTCCAGCAACCTGCAAGCCGTGGCTATCGGCGCAATGAATCTGCTTGCGACGCTGGTGGGGATGGCGCTGATCGACCGGGTAGGCCGCAAGCTCTTACTGATGATCGGCGCCATTGGGACGGCAATATGCCTCGCGAGCGTCTCTGCCATTTTCTTCATGCAAAGGCACCAGGCACTGCTGGTCTGGGCGCTGGTGGCCTACATCGCGTTCTTCGCCATTTCGCAAGGCGCTGTGATCTGGGTTTACATCAGCGAAATCTTCCCTACCCGCGTGCGCAGCAAAGGGCAGAGCCTCGGCTCCGGCACACACTGGATCATGAATGCGCTGGTATCGTTCGCCTTTCCAGCGATCGCGCTGCGATCGGGAGCATATCCCTTCGTATTTTTCGCGGGGATGATGGTGGTGCAATTCTTCGTCGTACTGTTCTTCTTCCCGGAGACTAAGCAGATTTCGCTCGAAGACCTGCAGCGGAAGCTGAAGATCGTTTAGGAGGTTGCGGAGGAAGTCCGTGTCTGCTCCGGGTAGTGCGAGTCGCGGATCAAGGAGTCTGGTTGCGGTTGGTGAAAAGGCTTTGTGTGAATCGGCCTTCAGCCTTCAGCGATCGGCTATCAGCGAAGTGTTGTACGTGGTTTACCGCTTGAGAGCCAAAGCTAAAGCATTTTGCTACCCGCCCGCTGCTACTCCGGCTTATTCGGGCACGCGAGGAAAGGCAACTACGGAGATTCTGACTCTGCGAGTCAGAATGACGGCGCGGGGGCGAGTCAGAATGACGGCGCGAAGAGGGTTTCTGTTTTGCCGGGATGATGGGTTCTGAGGGTGGATGCGGGGAGTTTTGTGGCGCTCCGGGCTGAATACGGGGATTCTTCGCCTTCGGCTCAGAATGACAACTCATAAGGGTGGGGTCAGGAATGACAACCGCGGTGGCGGGCTGGCCGGTTGCGGGTTGTACGGTGGGTGGTAACCCCAGGGTCGACGGTGAAGCCGTCGAACCTGGCGCACCCGCGGCTTCGGGGATTTCTTCGATGGGGGCCAGGTCACCGAGGAATGGGTTGGAGACTACGTCTTCGACGAGAGGTTCCGGGTTGGCTGGGGCGTGGCGGAGGGCCTTCTCGTGCTGAGTGAGGTTGGAGGCGGCGGTCTGGAGTCCGTAGAGGAGCATGCCGGCAGCTTTCAGCTCGATTTCGCCGAGGGCGATGCGCGCAAGGATGTCGTAGATGGCGATCTGGATGGCGGGGCGGTCGTCGATGCGGGGCATGAGGAAGTGGCCGCGGCCCCCGCTGGGTCCTCGACGGGAGGCGTGGTGGTAGTAGCAGAGCTCTTGCTGGCGGAGCGAGGGCGAGCCGCAGCGGTGGCCGTCGGTGAAGACGTGGCGGCAACGGTAGCGGCGGGTTGGGTTGGTTTCGGTGCCGTCGGATGTGGCAGGTGGAATGGATGTCGGTAGTTGCATGGTGGTACCCCCGTACTTAAGTCCTAAAGTACACCTTCTAAAGGTGTTAGGTATGGCGTTTGGTATATACCGAGTTCGAGGTTCGAGGTGAAGACTGTCATGCGCACCCGCGCCTAGGGGCCCCTACTCGTTTGAATCGTGAGTTGTCAGTTGCGCTGGAGGCCCTCCCCCTCTGTACTTAAGTCCTAAAGTCCATCTTCTAAACATGTTAGGTGTGTACTGGTACGGCTTTGGTCTATACCAGAGCACGCGTTTGGGTTAAATGCGAAAGCCCGGCACGAGGCCGGGCTTCTTTGTCTTTCTCTACTGTTTTAAGTATACCTAGCGGACCATAACTGACATGCCACTTTTCTGGAAATTTGATGTGCTTTGGTTTGTGGATTGTGGACTGGTTTTCCACTGCGTAGGGGGCTTGACAGATTCTGGGAGGTTCGGGGTGGGGTTCAAAGGTGCGCGAGACGAGAGGACCCTACTCATGACGGTGAGACTGTCATATGAGGTTAGTTATGAGGTTCGAGGTGTGAGGGTATCTGAGCCGAGGGTGAACGATACTGGTGGCACTGGAGAAAAATGAGAATGCGCAATGCTGCCTGGCCTCTTCTGCCGATTACTCTCACTGTTGTATCGCTGGCGGGAATGTGCCAGGCTCCGGCCGACAGTTCGGTTGCAACGGGACACAACGCTCACGCGGTTTCGCAGGTCTGGTCGCCGGACCTGGGAAACGGAATCTACAAGAATCCCATACTGAACGCCGACTACTCGGACCCGGATGCGATTCGCGTGGGCGACAAGTTCTATCTGGTGGCGTCCAGCTTCGAGAGCGTACCGGGACTGCCGATTCTGGAGTCGTATGACCTGGTGAACTGGCGGCTGATCGGGCATGCGCTGGACAGGCAGCCTCCCTTCGAGCGATACAGCAAGACACAGCATGGAAACGGAGTGTGGGCTCCGGCGCTGCGCTTTCACAATGGGGAGTTCTACCTGTTTTATCCTGATCCGGATTTCGGGATCTACATGGTGAAGGCGAAGAATGCGGCTGGCCCATGGTCGCAGCCGTTGCTGATCAAGGCTGCGAAGGGGTGGATCGATCCATGCCCGCTGTGGGACGACGATGGGAAGGCCTACCTGGTCTCGGGATTGGCAGGGAGCCGGGCAGGCGCAAAAAGCGCGCTGATTGTTAGCCGGATGAATCCCGATGGCACGCAGCTTCTGGATGGCGGAGCAATCGTCTATGACGGCCATGGCGAGGATACGACGGTAGAAGGGCCAAAGCTGTACAAGCGGCATGGGTACTACTACATCTTTTCCCCCGCCGGAGGTGTCCCGACCGGATGGCAACTGGCGCTGCGATCGCGCAACATCTTCGGGCCTTATGAGCGGCGGAAGGTGTTGGAGCAGGGGACCACCGCGATCAATGGACCGCACCAGGGAGCGTGGGTCGATACCGGTACGGGAGAGGACTGGTTTCTCCACTTCCAGGATCGCGGCTGGCTGGGAAGGATTGTCCATTTGGAGCCTATGAAGTGGGTGGATGACTGGCCCGAGATTGGCGATATGTCTCACGGACAGATTGGCCAGCCGGTGCTGACCTACAGAAAGCCTCGCACGCTGCACGCGTCGGTTCGCGAGCATCCCGCCGACAGCGACGAGTTCAGCGGCGCGGCACTCGGACTTCAATGGCAGTGGCAGGCGAATCCTGAACCGACGTGGGGCTTTCCCTCGCAGGCCCTCGGCGTGCTAAGGCTGATCAGCATTCCTGGCTCAGCGGCGTCCACGAATCTCTGGGACACGCCGGCGGTGCTGTTGCAGAAACTGCCTGCACCTCGCTTCACAGCGACGACCAAGGTGACCGCGACATTCCGCAATGAGGGCGATCGGGCTGGCCTCGTGCTGATGGGCAAGGACTATGGATCGCTGGTGGTCGTCAAGGCAAAACAGGGAAACGTTCTCCGCCAGATCCTTTGCTTGCAGGCCGACCGTGGATCTCGTGAAAAGGTTCAGGCGGAGGTACCGCTCGCGCAGGACGAGGTGTACCTGCAGGTTGAGGTGGACGAGGGTAAGGTTTCGTTCAGCTATAGCGTGGATGGCA